>CAZCEL010000032.1:0-15366 GCA_964497175.1 uncultured Bifidobacteriaceae bacterium | reverse complement strand
GACGGGAGCGTAGTCGAGAGACACGCCGACGGCGAGCAGCTCGGCGGCCAGCGCGCGGCCGAACCGCGCGGCCAGTGACTCGTCGCCGCTCCGGCCGAGTGTCGCCATCGGCGGCCACTCGGTAAACGGCGCTTTGAGCCGCGCGACCCGCCCCCCTTCCTGATCGACGCTGACCCAGGCGGGCATCGATGGCGTGAGTTGTGCCGCCTCGCGGCAGAGGTCCGCGACCTGCTCGGGTTCGACCACGTTGCGCGCGAACAGGATCACACCGCCCAACCCGAACTCGCGGGCAAGCGCCTTCGTCTCGATGGGGACCTCCGTGCCATCGAAGCCGGCGATCAGCAGCTGGCCAATCTCCCGGCGACACGTGACTGGCGACATGGACGGTCAATTCTAGCGCGAGCGACCGCATATAATCCGCCTGTGTTCACCGCTTCGGCGCCGGCGAGGATCGACCTTGCGGGCGGGACGATCGACATCTGGCCTCTGTATCTGTTTCATGACGGCGCACTGACGCTGAACGCCGCGATCAGCCTCCGGGCCCACGTCCAGCTCGAGACCCGTGCGGACGGTTTGGTCGAACTGCAGTCGATCGATGCCGGCCGCTCGGTGCGCGCGCGGGACTGGTCCGAGCTGCAGCCGTCCTGCGAGTTGCCCCTTCTGGCTCTTCTCGCACGGCACTACCGGCTCGAGAACACCTCGTTGACGTCTCGCGCCGAAGCTCCGCTGGGCGCCGGCATCGCAGGGTCATCCGCCCTGACCGTTGCCGCATGCGGCGCGTTGGCGCGATGGACCGGAGCACCCAGCCGGGACGAGGACATCCTGACGGTGGCGATGAACGTGGAATGCCAGACGATCCGGGTGCCAACGGGCGTTCAGGATTACCGGCCCGCGCTCTACGGAGGCGTTGCCGCTATCGAGCTGGGTGTCGCCGGTGTGCGACGCGTGGGTCTCGACATTGACGTCGCCGAACTCGAGCGCCGGATGGTCCTCGCATACACCGGGGCGCCGCGAGATTCCGGGGTCAACAACTGGGCGATTACCAGGCGCCACCTCGACGGCGACCGTGAGGTATTCGATTGCTTCGAGCGCATTCGCGACACCGCCGCCCGCATGCGGGCGGCGCTCGTTCGCGGCGACTGGGACGAGGTGGGCCGTCAGATCGCCGCCGAGTGGGAGAACCGAAAGCGTCTCGCTCCGGGGGTGTCGACGAGCGCGATCGATGCGCTGTCGGCGCGAGCGGCGGCAGCAGGAGCGACGGCAACCAAGGTGTGCGGGGCGGGTGGCGGCGGCTGCGTGCTCTGCTACGGGCCGTCCCGGGCTAGAGACGCGATCGCCGAGGCCGCGAGGTCCTGCGGGGCTCGAGTGCTGGAGTACAAAATCGAGCAGGATGGGCTCCGGTACGACGGGCCCTCGACACTCGTGCGCTGATGAAGCTGCCGATGCTCTCGCCCGACCAGAAGCTCGCCGAGATTCGGCGGCTCTACTATCGGGCAACGCCCCAGACGATCCAGCAGGACCTCTCGAAAGCCGTCGATCTCCTGAAGTCGATGGGCAGCGACGAGGAACGGGAGCGGGCCGCCGTCTACATGGATGGCCTGTCGGAGATGCGGTCGGACTGGATCCGCGCACGACAGCGATCCGGACGAAGGTAGACGGGGCCCGACAGCGGACCACTCTATCGTTTGACGCCGGCCGCTTTCTGCCTGGCCGCCACTCTCAACGGGTCGGGGACGTTCCGGTCCTTCGAGAGCAGCGTCAAGTCGCGCTCGTTGAGGCGGCTCATCAGGTTCAGCGAGAGGGCCAACGGCGTCTTGGGGTTCCTCGTCAGGCCGACAACCACGCCGTAGTTCTTCACCCAGGTGCGGCTGCCGGCAATCGTCCGAAGGACCTCCTCACACACGTTCGCCATCCGCGCGTAGCTCTCGACCTCGTTCTCGGTCAGCTTCGGGCTGCTCAGCACGGCCATGGCGACCACCTTGCTCGGGTCTCGGATCAGGATCGCCCGCATCTCGCGCGAGCCCTTCACCGCGGCCTTGACACGCTCGGAAAACCCCATCCTGGCGACTGTCTGTGCAGGGCTCTCCGCCTGACTGCGGTCGGTGTCTTCGCCGTCGATCGGCGCGGCCTGAATCAGCGGCTCGTCGGAGTGGCTGGCGCTGCCCGCGGCGGGCACGATCCCCCTGGCCGCAAAGAAGTCGCGCACCCCGGCGGGCACGTCCGCCGACCCCAGACACGCTTCGAGCGCGCTCCGAGGAATGCGACCAAGGGTGTTGGAGGCCGCGGACCGGATCCTCGCGTCCGGGTCGTTGAGCAGCAGGACCAGCAGCGCCAGCTGCTCGCCGCCCCGGGGCGCGATCGCTCCCTCGGCGACCTGCAGCCGTACCGCTTCCTCGATCTCACCCCGCTTGAGCGCCTCGAGAAGCGGCGCCGGCGTCATGGGGCCATCACGAACTGGCGGAAGTTCTCCAGGGTCACGTGCGCGGTGGCCGCGACACCGTCCGCGCCAAGGGAACGGGCCGGCTCCCCGTTGATCGCCCATCGGAGGGCGCCCGCGTCAGTCACGCTCAAGAGCAGCTCTCTCTTGGCGTCGTAGCGTCGACGCTCTCCGGCCTCCAGCCGCACCTCACCCTCGTTGCGACCATCGACGCTCGCTGACACGCGGCACACGCGGTTCGCTGCCACCGTGACTGACAGCCCTCCAACCGCAACTCCGGGTCCTGCTCCCGCCACCACGCCGCCCGTCGCCACCGAGAGGGTGGCGTCAGGTGTCCCCACTGTGGGGGCGTCCCCCGAGCCGGCGGTGCGAGTCGGGCTCAGGGACACTCGCGGCGCCTGACCGGACCGTGTCCCCTTCACGCGATCCTCGCTTCTGAATGCGGCTCCCGCGTACAGCAGCGCGGCGATGATCGGCACGCTCAAGGCGACGAGCTTCAGAAACGTCGCGGCTATCTGCCGATCGCTTTGGAGCGCCTCGTTGTCGTCGATGGGGACTGTGCGGGCGTGGCCGACTGTGACCGAATCGTGTGGAAACTCGGCGAGAAACTCATCGACCGTTCGCTCGGGATCGAGCCCGACCTCGGAGGCATACGACCGTACGAAGGCGCGACTGAAGATGCCCCCCGGTAATCGGGAGATGTCGTCCCGTTCGAGCGCTTCGAGCGCCCCTATCGAAATCTTCGTCGAGTCAGCAATGTGCCGAAGCGAGATGCCCTTCCGCTCGCGCGCCTCGCGCAGCCGGCTGCCAAGACTCGGTCGGTTGGCGGCCGCGGTCTCGTCCATTCGACCTCGGCGCCTATGTTAACAGCGAATTCCGCCGGTCAAACGCCAGGCGCATCTCGTTCACGGTTGCCTCAAGCGGGACGGCAAGGCAGGACCCGATGCTGTCGCTCGTCGCCTCACCCATGAACAACCCGATGGCAGCGATGCCCGCGGCTCCTACGCGTGCCACGTCGCTGGCACGCGCCGCCGTCACGCCACCGATGCCGAGCACGGGCACCGAAACACCGCGTACAACGGCCGCCAAGCCTTCCACGCCGAGCAGTTCGCAGCCCTGGGGTTTCGATCTCGTCGGCCATACCGTTCCCGCAATCAGGTAGTCGGCGTGGGCGGCGGCTTCGATGGCTTCGGCGACACTGTGCACCGACCTGCCGATGAGAAAGCCCCTTGGCGCAATGGACCGGACCGCCTGTGGCGGGACCGAGTCGGCCCGCAGATGCACTCCGGATGCTCCCGTCGCGAGGGCTACGTCGAGGCGTTCGTTGACGACTACACGAGTCGGTGTCCCGCGGGCGGAGGCGACGACCGCTCGGACCAGATCCGCGAGGTCCCGTGCCGACAGGTCGGGCTCCCGAATCTGGATGGCGTCGACACCCGCCTCGACAGCCAGACCGGCCTGGTCGACCAGACACTGCCGGACGCGGCAGGGGTCGTGCACGCCGGGCGCAAGACGCCGGCGATCGGTCACCAGGTGAATAATCAGGGATCAGCCCGCGTGTCGGGATGGCTTCGATAGCCGCTCGTGTCCAGGACGATTGGTCGATGCGCGCGCATGGAGAAGATCGGCGCCAGCTCGAAGAATCCCGCAAACAGGTTCAGAAGGCCGAGGCCGCTGATCGCGCCTCGCACGAAGGCGTTGGGCAGCCACTCGCGAAAGGGAGGCCACATCGACGCAAAATAGTTGCGCTCCCAGAAGCCGGACCACGGGAGCACCACCAGGAGTAGCCCCACCTCGACGTAGTACGCGACCAGGAGCAGGCGCCGGAGCAGGGCCTTACCTCCCCGCCTGCAGTCTCGTCAGCCGCTGGATGCGCGCGGCGACGTCGCGGTAGCTGCCGGCATCGGCTTGCAGTTCGAGACACACCGCGAGAGCACGAGCGGTCTCTCCGCTCGACTCCAGCGCGTCGGCAAGGTCGTACAACAGACCATGATGCGACTGCGGGCTGGGTGGCTGCGCCTCGGCTGCTCGCTCGAGCCACTCAATCGCCTCGGCCACCCGCCCCTGCTGCCGATAGATCGTGCCGAGCAGCGATGCAGCGCCGAAGCGCACGGCGGGCGTTCGCGACGCCTCCCTCAGCGCCTCCACGGCTTGATCGAGCTGGCCTGCATCGTAGAACGCCTTGCCTCGGGAGTAATGTTGCGACGCGGCATCCGGCCGGCGACCCTTGGACGCCCGGTCACGGCGCTCACCGAGCGCGCCAGCCAACTCCTCGCGGGTCAGTGCGACTCCAGGGGCTGCGACCTCGAAGCTTGGCAGATTGATCTCATCGAGCAGCGCGCTCAGGTCCACTTCGTGCCCGGTCTCCCGCTGACGCGCAGCGCCACTCCTGGGCGACTGGGCGCCGGCGGCCAAACCGCCAGCCCCATCAGGCACGCTCGCCCCCACCGTTTTCAACTCGGCGTGAAGAGCATGACGTTCTCTGAGCGCCGCAATCGCGGCTTCGGGCCGCTGTTCACCGCTCGCCTCGAGGACACGCCTGAGGCGGTCTTCGTTCGACCGATCCCACGACGCCCGCATCAGCAGGTCTTCAGCCACAAGACGAGCATCGGCGAGCGCCCCCAGGGTCAGATAGGCGTCGGCCAGCCGGCCTTGCGCGCGGTAGACGTCTGCCTCCAGCCCCCCCTGGGCGCAGACCTCTACAAGCCGCATGAGGCTCGGGACATCGTCGGGCAGTCCTGCGAGAAACTCCTCCAACGCCCGAGCCGCAGCGGGTGCGTCCCCCTTCGAGAGGGCCCGGCTGACAGCCAGTCCGACCAGGTGCCGGCCCACGTCGCGTGAGGCGCCGCCGACTTTGCACGCGAGGTGGACAACGTCATGCACGCGGCTCGGATCCTGTTCGAGACCGCGTGTCGCAAACGAGACACCTTCCTCGAAGTTCCCGACCTCCAGCAGGGCGGAGGCCACCGCCAGCAGCAGCGGCGCGTCCCGCACCCCGGTCTCCGGGGTCAGGAACTGGGCGGCCCCGAGCAGATCGCCGCGCGCTACCAGCAGAAGCGCCAGTCTGGCCATCAGCCCGACGTCTCCCGGCTGCAGACTGAGTCCCTGATTCAGCACGGTAATGGCCCGGTTCGAGTCGTCGCCCCTCTCGAATCGGGCCGAGATGGCGAGGAAATGACCGGGCGCAGACGCCCACGCCAGCGCAGCCTCGATGTCGCCGGCGCCCAACTGCACCTCAAGCAACTGGTCGCGCACGCCCAGGTCCCGCGGATTGAACGCGATTGCTTCGCGCAGAACGTCGGCAGCTTCCTGTGTACGGTTGCCCGCCGCCAGGTCGGACGCCACGTCCCGGAACGCCTGGATCGCGCCCGGCGCGTCGCCGGCCACGCCCCGCGCCCGGGCCGCCGTCAGCCGCGCCGGATAATCTGACGGATCGAGCGCCCCCAGCCGCATCTTGATCTCGGCCATTCCCCGCTCGTGCCCGCGGCCCCGGTACCGCTCGCTGGCGGCGTTCAGGTAGGTCCGGGCGTCGGCGATCAGCCCTTGGGCGGCTGAAACCTCGGCGGCCTGGAGCAGCGCCCGCTCGTGATTCGGGCTCATTCTGAGGACCTTCTTGTAGAGAGCAATCGCCTTCGACGCCAGCCCGTGAGCCTTCAGGTTGTCGCCAATCCGCATGTACTGCTCGGCCGCCCGATCCACCTGCCCCATGCGCGCGTACAGGTCGCCGACCAGGTTGGCCGTGGTCCAATCGGCAGGCTGATCCTCGAGCACGCGCAGGTACTCGGCGAGCGATTGCTCCAACTTGCCCTGCCGGAGCAGCTTCTCGGCCTTGCGCAGTGTAGCGGCGCGATCGATGGGCACGTGCAGTCGTGAGGGCGGGCCTCAGGCGCCCGGCTCAGGAGCCATCGTATCAAACAGCGTGGGCGGGCGGAACGACCTGCGGTGCATCTGCGAGTACCCAAACCTCGACACGGCGTCGAGATGATCGGCGGTGGCGTAGCCCTTGTGGCGGTCGAAGCCGTACCGCGGATCCCGCTCGTGCAGATCGTGCATTTCGCGGTCACGAGTGACCTTGGCGATGATCGAGGCGGCGGCCACGGCCGAGCAGCGGCGGTCGCCGTGCAGCACGCCACGTTGAGCCATCGGCAGGCCGGCGATCTGAAACGCGTCAACCAGCACGATATCGGGGAGCGGGACAAGCGCGAGCACGGCCCGTCGCATCGCCGTGAGCGACGCCTGGTGGATGTTGATCCGGTCAATCTCGCCCGGATCGGCTGATCCCACGGCCCAGGTCACGGCATCACGGAGGATCCGATCGTAGAGACGCTCGCGCCCGGCTGCGGTCACGGCCTTTGAGTCGCAGACGCCCGGAATGTGCCGGCACGGATCCAGCACCACCGCCGCAGCGACCACCGGGCCCGCCAGACACCCACGCCCGACTTCGTCGACGCCCGCCACGTGACAGAAGCCGACGCGGCGCAGCGCGTTTTCAAGGGTCCGCGTGGCAGGCACGCGCATACGTCTGGAACCGCAGCCTCTACCCTTTGCCGTCGGTCTTCTGGCCTTCCTTCATCCTGGCCGCCTTCCCCTTCAGATCCCGCAGGTAGTAGAGCTTCGCCCGGCGGACTCGCGCCGAGCGCAACACCTCGACCTTCTGAATGGTCGGCGAGTGCAGAGGGAAAATCCGCTCTACGCCCTGGCCGAACGACACCTTCCGGACGGTAAACGAGGCGCGGCTGCCTCCCCGGTGTACCCCAATCACGATGCCTTCGAAGATCTGGATGCGCTCCTTGTCGCCCTCGCGCACTCGGACGTGCACCCGCACGGTATCACCTGACCTCATGGCCGGCCGATCGGCTAGCTGCGTCTGTTCTACCAACTCCATAGCGCCCATTGGTCGTGCTCCTTGATTGGTCACATCGAACGAGCCATCTTACGAGCTCGCGCCTTCAGCCCTGAGCTCGCACAACAACTCGCGTTCCTCCTCGTCGAGGGAGGCACCGGCGAGCAGGTCCGGCCGGCGCGTCAGGGTTCGTTGCAGCGCCTCCCGCTTCCGCCACCGCCGAATCGCGGCATGGTTCCCCGAGAGTAGCACGTCGGGAACGCGCCCGGTCATCCCTGGGGGCAGGGGCACCCCCGCCTCCCGCAGGTCGGCCGGCCGCGTATACTGCGGAAAGTCCAACAGACCGCGGCTGAATGAATCTTCGACGACGGAACGCTCGTCGCCGACCACACCGGGCACCAGCCGGGCCACCGTGTCGACGATGACCAGCGCCGGCAGTTCCCCGCCGCTCATGACGTAATCCCCGACCGAGATCTCCTCATCGACCCTGGACCGGACCCGCTCGTCCACGCCCTCATAGCGCCCGCACAGTACGGCGATGTGTGGACGCTGACAGAGACCCTGCGCAACCCCCTGCGTCAGCCGCGTGCCCTGCGGCGAGGTCAGTATGACAAACGGCGTCGCCGCGTCCTTCTGCCCGTCGGCTGCGATTCTGTCGAGTGCCCGGAACAGCGGGCCGGGCTTGAGGACCATTCCCGGCCCTCCGCCGTAGGGCACGTCGTCCACGGTTCGGTGCCGATCGTCAGTGAAGTCACGCAGGTCGTGCACCGCCACCGACAGGAGTCCGTGCTCGAGTGCGCGGCCGATAATCCCCGCGGCCAACGCCTGCCTGATCATCGCCGGAAAGATCGTCACGATGTCGAAGCGCATCGGCGGAATCGAAGGCCCGCAGCGTCAGAGGACGTTCAGATCCAGCAGGCCGTCCGGCGGGTCGATGACGATGCGTCTCGCCGTCTGTTCGATGAGCGGGCAGATTGCGACGGCCAGTGGCACCAGGAGCTCGCCCTTGTCTGCGGCCACGACGAGCCACCGGGGCCCCCCGGGCGCGCCTTGTACATCGGTGACAACGCCCACCGGCGTACGGTCGGCAAGCTCCACACCGCACCCGACGAGATCGTGGAGGGAGAAGGCGCCCGGCGGTAGTGGCTCGAGCCGGTCACGGGGGACCAGCAGCTCGGCTCCCGCCAGCTGGCTTGCGGCCTCCACGGTGTCGACGCCGCTCAACGACAGCACCGGCCGGTCGCGCAGGAACCGGACGCTACGGACCGTCTTTCGATCCAGGTCACGGCCGCACTGGACGAATAGTTCGGCCCCCACTCTGAAGCGCTCGTTCGGAAAATCCGTGTCGGGATTGACAACCACCTGGCCTCGCAAGCCGTGCGGCCGTGCAACGCGTCCGACGACGGCCATCTCTTCGACGCTCACGGTCTCCCGTCCCGAATTTCCAGCGAAACTGTGCGGCCTTCCTTCTCTCCCGCGGTCGACGCCAGCGTCCGGAGCGCCGCCGCAGTGCGGCCCTGCTTCCCGATCACACGCCCCAGCTCGCCGGCCCCCACGTACAACTCGACGACCGTCGTGCCGCGGCGCTCGGCCTCGATGACACGCACCTCGTCGGGACGGTCCGTCAGCGCACGGGCCAGCACCTCGACGAGGTCACGGGCCACGCTCACGAGACCTCCGTCGCGGCCGGGACACGCGGCGGGCTGAGATGCCGTGCGATCAGCGTGCGCACCGAGTCGGACGGCCGGGCACCCTTACTCAACCAGAAGTCGACGCGTGCGCGATCGACCTCCACGACAGCCGGCCGCAGCCGCGGATTGTAGTGACCGAGGATCTCGACGAAGCTGCTGTCGCGCGCCGTGCGCGCGTCGGTGACGACCACGCGGAAGAAGGGACGTTTCTTGGACCCTGCCCGACGCAACCGGATTGTGACCATCCTGTGCTCCCCCGCGCACGCCGCTAGGCGCGGCTGCGCAACATTTCCAGCGCTCGTCGCCTCGCCGTGCGGCCGCCTCCCGCGAGTCCGGCCATGCCGCCCAGCGACTTCAGCATCTTCTGCATCTGCACGAACTGCTTGAGCAGCCGGTTGACCTCCTCGACCGTCGTGCCGCTGCCCTTTGCGATGCGCTTGCGCCGACTGCCGTTGATGATGTGCTGCTTCCGCCGTTCGTCGGGCGTCATCGAGCTGATGATGGCGTCGACGCGCGCCAACTGCTTTTCGTCGGGCTGGTTCTCCGCCAGGCCCTTCATGGCGCCAAACCCTGGCAGCATACCCATGATCTGCTCGATCGGCCCCATCTTCCGGATCGTCTTCAGCTGTTCCCGAAAGTCCTCCAGCGTGAACTCGTTCGATCGAATCCGTTCTTCCAGCCGCGCGGCGTCGTCGAGATCGATCGCCGCCTCAGCGCGCTCGATGAGCGAGAGCACGTCGCCCATCCCCAGCACGCGCGACACCACGCGCTCGGGGTGGAACGGCTCCAAGTCCTCCAGGCGCTCTCCACTGCCCACAAACGCGATGGGCACTCCCACGACCGACACCACCGACAGGGCCGCCCCGCCTCGCGCGTCGCCATCCATCTTGGTCAGGACGACACCGGTGACCCCCACCCGCCGATTGAACTCGCCCGCGCTCTTGATCGCGTCCTGCCCTGTCATGGCGTCCGCAACGTACAGCCGGTCGCACGGGTCGGTGACATCCCTGATGGCCACGAGCTCTGTCATCAGGTCGTCGTCGATGTGGAGGCGCCCGGCTGAATCAACGATCACGACGTCGAAGCCGAGGTTCGATGCTTCCGACAGAGCGCCTCTGGCCCGGGCGATCGGGTCGACCAGACCCGCCGGGTCATACACGCGCACGGATGCCTTTGCAGCGACAAGGCTCAACTGCTGGATCGCGGCGGGACGCTTCACGTCGGTCGAGACGAGCAGCGGGTGCCGGCCCTGCCTGGCCAGCCACTTCGCAAGCTTGCCGGCGGTCGTCGTCTTGCCGGCGCCCTGCAGGCCGAGCAACAGGATCACGCGCGGGCGCTTATGGCTGGGCCGCAGCCCCCCCTGGGCGTCGCCGAAGAGGCCCAGCATCTCGTCGCGAACGATCTTGACGACCTGCTGCGCCGGAGACAGGCTCTGCAGTACGTCCTGGCCCATGGCCCGATCGCGTACGCGATCGATGAACGCCTTGACGACCTTGAAGTTGACGTCGGCCTCGAGCAGCGCCAGACGGATCTCGCGGAGCGCCGCCTCGACGCTCTCCGGCGTCAGCCGCATCCCCCGGCGGAGGCTCGCGAAGACGTCCTGGAGGCGGGTGCTTAGAGAGTCAAACATCAGATGAGCAAACCACTATCGTAGAGGAGGACTCTCGCACATTGCAAATCAACAGGCCCTACACCGACGAGAGCTTGTGCCCCAGCTTGTCCTTCTTGGCCTTCAGGTACCGACGCGTGGACTCGCTGGCGGGAATCTCGAGCGGGAGCCACTCGCTCACCGACAATCCGTAGCCCTGAATGCCGACGAGCTTGCGCGGGTTGTTGCTCAGCAGGCGCATGGACCGGACGCCGAGCTCGCGCAGGATCTGGACGCCGATGCCATAGTCCCGCTGATCGGCCTTGAAGCCCAGTCGTTCGTTGGCCTCGACCGTGTCGCACCCTTCGTCCTGCAGTTCGTAGGCGCGGATCTTGTTGGCCAGGCCGATCCCGCGACCCTCCTGGTTGAGATACAAGAGCACGCCCCGTTCCTCCAGCGCAATCCGCTCGAGCGCGGCGTCGAGCTGCGCCCCGCAGTCGCAGCGAACCGAGCGCAGCACGTCGCCGGTCAGGCACTGCGAGTGCACGCGCACGAGCACATCCCGGCCCTCATCGATGCTGCCGCGCACCATGGCCACATGCGTCTGCCTGTCCACCAGACTCTCGTACGCGTGGATCGTGAATGCGCCGAAGTCGGTCGGAAGCCGGGCGGAGGCGACCCGGCGGACGAGCGATTCGGTCCGCATGCGGTACTTGATCAGGTCGGCGATCGTGATCATCAGTAGGCCGTGCTTCTTGGCGAACTTCGAGAGCTGCGGCACCCGGGCCATCGTGCCATCCTCGTTGAGAACCTCGCAGATGACGCCCGCGGGATAGAGCCCCGCAATCCTGGCCAGGTCCACGGCGGCCTCGGTCTGACCGGCGCGTACCATCACGCCGCCGGTCCGCGACCGCAGCGGAAACATGTGGCCCGGGCGCGCCAGGTCGGTCGGCTTGGTCGCCGGGTCGATGGCCGCCAGCACCGTGGTCGCCCGATCGGCCGCTGAGATCCCGGTCGTCGTGCGCCCCTTGGCCTCGATAGTGACGCAGAAGCCGGTGTCAAACCGGGAGGTGTTCTGCGACACCATCAGCGGGATCTCGAGCTCGTCCAGCCGCTCCGGCGTCATCGACAGGCAGACGAGGCCGCGGCCGTATCGCGCCATGAAGTTGATGGCGTCGGGGGTGATCTTTTCCGCGGCGATCGTCAGGTCGCCTTCGTTCTCGCGATCTTCATCGTCGACCACGATGATGATACGCCCCGCGCGGAAGCGTTCGATCGCATCTTCAATGCGCGCGAAGGGGTAGGCCGCCTTTCGGGATCCCTTGGCGATTTCAATCCGCCCCGTCATGTTGTCTCGCTCCTGCAACCAGCCCTCGCGCGGCAGGTGTTCCGCATGTCCGCGCCTCCCTGCGGTCCTTCATACGCGCGACCTGGCGATGTCCAGCCCTCGCACCACGTACTTGCCCACCAGATCGCATTCGATGTTCACCTCATCGCCGATGCGCACCCCCCTCAGGTTCGTGTGCTCCAGCGTATACGGGATCACCTGCACGTCGAAGCCACCGTTGGCGAGCCGCGCGACCGTCAAACTGATCCCGTCAACGGCGACAGACCCCTTGGGCACGAGGTACGGCGCCAGCTCGCGGGGATAGCCGACGGTGAGCCAATGAAAATCCGCCGCCGGACGGATCTGGTCGATGCGCCCAAGGCCGTCCACATGACCCTGAACGAAGTGCCCTCCCAGGCGCCCGTCGGCGCGGAGCGGCCGTTCCAGGTTGACTGCCGCCCCCGCGCCCAGCCGGCCCAGCGTCGTGACCCGGAGCGTCTCCGGTCCGACATCGGCCTGGAACCCCGAGGCGTCCGAGCGCACCACTGTCAGGCAGACACCATTCACGGCAATGCTGTCGCCGCGGACCAACTCCCCCGCAAGCGGGGCAGCAATTTCCAATCGCACGCCGACGTCGGCCACCACCGACCCGACCACCGCGCCAACCGCTTCAACCAGCCCCGTGAACATGGCCCTCAACGAGGATGTCTGGTCCCAGCGGAGCGATCGTCCGATCGCGCAGGTCAGCGAACGAGAAACGCTGACCGTCGAGGAATTTCACGCCCTGAGGGCCCAGCACGCAGGGTGTCACGTAGAGCTGCACGAAATCGACCACCTTCTCATCCCAGGCAGCCCGATGCACCCCCGACCCCCCTTCGAGGACCAGCGAGCTGACGCCTCGCTCACCGAGGGCGACGAGGGCTTCTCGCATCGTTCGGCCGGCGACGACGATCTCGGCGCCGCGCTCTTCGAGCGGCCTGCGCAGTTCTGCATGCCCGGCGCTGTCAGCGGTAGAGACGATCATGACAGGGCCGGCGTCGCGTGTCGAGAGCAGCCGTGCTCCCGGCGGCGTCCGGAGGCGGCGGTCGAAGACGACACGTGTGAGCGGCCGGTCGCGGTACGCGCCCCGAGGCGTCAGCAGCGGGTCATCCACCAGGATCGTGCCGGCGCCCACGCCGATTGCATCGATCTCGGCGCGGAAGCGATGGGCATGGCGGTCGGCCGGCGCCGACGTCAGCGTCGTCCGAAACCCGGGCGATTCGGCAATGCAGCCGTCGAGGCTCATCGCCGCCTTCAGGATGACGTACGGCCGCCCATGCCGCATGAGCATGAAGAACGGCTGATTGAGCGCCTCGGCCGCCGCGCCGCCCACGCCGACGTCGACGCGGACGCCGTGAGCGCGCAGGAACTCGAATCCCTTGCCCGAGACGCGCGGGTCGGGGTCCTCCACGGCAGCGACGACGCGCGCGATGCCTGCTTCCACGATGCGCACCACACACGGCCCGGTGCGCCCCGTGTGGCTGCACGGCTCCAGCGTGCAGTACAGCGTCGCGCCGTACGTCCGATCCCCTGCGCGGTTGAGTGCATGGACCTCGGCGTGGGCTTCCCCGGCATGCTCGTGAAACCCCTGCCCGACCACGACGCCGTCTGAGACGACGATCGCCCCAACCAGTGGATTCGGACTGGTCCGGCCCCGCCCCCTCCCGGCATGAAACACGGCGCGGGCCATGTAATCGCTGTCCGACATCGTCACACGGCTACACCCCAACTTACCAGCGCTCCTCGAACAAGCCATCGATGTACTCGCGAGAAGAAAACGGCACGAGATCGTCGATGCCCTCGCCCACGCCGACGTAGCGAATGGGCAGGTTGAGGTCACTCGCAATCGCCACGGCCACGCCCCCACGGGCCGTGCCATCGAGCTTGGTCAGCACGATCCCGTTGACGCCCGCCACGGGGGCAAACTCCCTCGCCTGCACGATCCCATTCTGCCCGACCGTTGCGTCGAGCACGAGCAGCACCTCGTGGGGGGCCCCTGGCACCTCGCGCGCGGCAACCCGACGGATCTTGTCGAGCTCGTTCATCAGGTTGACGCGCGTGTGCAGGCGCCCGGCGGTGTCGATCAGTACCGGGTCGCATCCGGTGGCCTTCGCCGACGAAATGGCGTCGAACACGACCGCGGCCGGGTCGGCTCCTTCACGGGCGCGCACCATCTCGACCCCTGCGCGCCGGGCCCAGATCTCGAGTTGCTCGACGGCTGCGGCTCGATACGTGTCGGCCGCACAGATGAGCGGCCTTGCGCCACCGGCCCTGAGCAGGTTCGCGAGCTTGCCCACCGTGGTGGTCTTCCCGGTGCCGTTCACGCCGACGATCAACCACACGCGAGGCGGCGCCGCGGTCGGCGCCGGAGCGCCGGTTGTCTCGAACGTTCGCGCGATCTCGCGCTTGACGAGGTCGCGTAGACTCTCGCTGCGGCCTCGGTCCGAGCCGATCGCGGCGATGATGCGTTCGGTCGTCGCCACGCCGATGTCCGCCGACAGGAGCAGTTCCTCGAGCGCGTCGATGGTCTCCACGTCGAGGGGGCGCGCGCGCCGATCGGGCTGGTCGGCGCGGCGCACGATCTCGTCGAAGCGCTCGACGAACTGCTGCTTCGTGCGAACGAGACTCTCGCGAAGCCGCTCGAGAATGCCCATCACGTCAGGCCGTTTCCATTTCGTTTCGCTGCCGCCGCAGCATCAGGGCGTCGACTGCAGTCCGGACGTCCGACCGTCCCTCGAGCACGGCCGCCATCTGTGTCGCGATCGGCAGCTCGACGCCGTAACGCTCGCCGAGCGCCAGGGCGGCCCCGGTTGTCCTGACGCCCTCTGCGACCATCTTCATTGCGGCGAGCACCTCGTCGAGCGGCCGGCCGCGGGCGAGCTCGACGCCCACGTGTCGGTTGCGGCTGAGCGAGCCCGTGCAGGTCAGCACGAGGTCGCCCAGCCCGCTCAACCCGGAGGTGGTTTCGCGCCGGCCGCCCGCCGCCACGACAAGCCGGGTGATCTCGGCCAGGCCGCGCGTGATGAGCGCGGCGAGTGCATTGTGCCCAAGCCCGAGCCCTTCGACCACGCCGGCGGCAATCGCGATCACGTTTTTTGTCGCGCCGCCCAGTTCGACGCCCACCACGTCGGCCGAGCCGTACAGGCGGAATGCCGGGCCCCTGAACTCGCGCTGAACGCGTTCAGTTGCGCATGCATCAGTCGAGGCCGCGAGCACGACCGTCGGCCTCTGCTGGGCGACCTCGGTTGCGAAACTGGGCCCCGAGAGCACGACCACCGAATGCCCGTCGCCGAGCTCCTCGCGGATCACCTCCGACATGCGCAGCAATGTGTCGGCTTCGATTCCCTTGGCCGCACTCACCACGGTTGTGCCCGGGGCGACGTGCCGCCTGACGGCCCGCATGACCGTGCGGCACCCGTGAGAGGGAACGGCCGACACCAC
>CAZCEL010000031.1:0-19424 GCA_964497175.1 uncultured Bifidobacteriaceae bacterium | reverse complement strand
TGGCCTTCTCGTTGCCGGGGATCGCCCGCGCCGACAACACGACCGTGTCCTGGGGAGCGAGCTTCACGTGTCGGTGATCGTCGACCGCGATCCGGGCCAGCGCCGACAGCGGCTCGCCCTGCGATCCCGTCGTCAGGCACAGCACGTCCCCGGCGGGGAAGCCCATGACGTCGGCGTCCCGGATCTGTCCGCCGCCGGGAATCTTCAGGAATCCGAGTCGCTCGGCGATCTGCGAGTTCTCGATCATGCCGCGCCCGACAAAGGCGACCTTCCGGCCGAACCGGGTTGCCAGGTCGACGAGAATCTGCATCCGGTAGATGCTCGACGAAAACGCCGCCACGATGAGGCGGCCGGTCGCGCTGGTGAAGATCTCCTCGAAGGCCTCGACGACCTCGGTCTCCGAGCCGGTGAAGCCCCGTCGATCGACGTTGGTGCTGTCGCCGAACAGCGCGAGCACGCCCTCGGAGCCGAGCTGGGCAAACCGGTGCAGGTCGAACGGATCGCCGTCGAGCGGGGTCTGGTCGATCTTGAAGTCGCCGGTGTGAACGATGACGCCCTGAGGGGTGCGGATGGCGAGCGCAACGCAGTCGGGGATGGAGTGTGTGACGCGGATGAACTCGATCTCGAACGGCCCGACACTCACGCGATCGCGCGGGCGCACAGCGACGAGCGCATTCTCATCGAGCCCGTGCTCGCGAAGCTTGCCCTCGACGAGCGCGAGGGTCAGCGGAGTCCCGTACACCTTGCCGCGCACCAGTGGCAGGACGTGCGGCACGCCGCCGATGTGGTCCTCGTGGCCGTGTGTCAACACCAGCGCGCTGACGCCTCCCCGCTGGTGCAGGTAGCTCAGGTCAGGGATGATGCGATCCACGCCCAGCTGGTCAGGATCCGGGAACATGACGCCCGCGTCGACGAGGATCGTGACCTCGTCACACGTCAGAGCCAGCATGTTCATGCCGAACTCGCCGAGCCCGCCAAGCGCCACGACGTCCAGGGGCATCCGTTCTCAAAGACAAACCGACACCGCAGTCCATCCCTGGCGGGACGACCAGATGGCGGGGGCCGCGTGCACGGCCTCCTCAGGCTGCTGGGTGCGCCTGACGTGAAAGGCGGGCTCGCCGGTTCCTTCGGAAACCGCTCGTGCATCGTCCGGGCGTGCGCGACTCGGCGAACAACACCCAGAAAATGAACGAGATAGGTGGAGAATATAGCACAGAGAGACCCGCAGCGGTGCCGACCTCACGCGAGGCCAGGGGCGTCAGCGGAGAGGAAGCCATCAACGAGGCGGCCGATCTCCTCGATGGTGAGCGTCTCGGGACGGCGGCGAGGATCGATGCCGGCGTACCGGAGCACGTCCGTTGGCCGGACATCACGCGATCCCCTGTAAGCAGCCAGCGCATTGGCGATCGTCTTCCGGCGCCGGCTGAAGATGGCCACCGTCAGCGACCTGAACGCCCCGGACCGAGCGGTGCCCTGGGAAGGCTGAAAGCGAAGCCGCACCAGCGTGGAATGCACCATCGGCACGGGTCGGAACGCGCCCGGCGGCAGTTGCAGCAGCCGCTCGACCTTCGCCTCCCGCTGGATGAGCACACTGAGCGCGCCGTAGTCGCGCGATCCGGGCGCTGCGAGCAGCCGGTCGGCCACTTCGCGTTGGAGCATCACGGTCGCGTCCGCGAGCGGCAGCCCTTCGCGGTGGAGTTCCAGGAGCCTGAACAGAATAGGGGCGGCCACGTTGTACGGCAGGTTGCCGACGACTCGGAGCCGGCCCGAGTGCGCGCTCAAGGGTCCCAGTTCATCGCGAAGTCGACTCGGCGACAGGGCGAGGAAGTCGCTCTCGACCACGCGAACCTCTGGCAGCGTGCTTCGAAGGGCCGCGGTAAGTTCGCGATCGATCTCGATGGCAACGACACGCACGTCGTTCCGGACGAGCAACTGCGTGATGGCGCCGCGTCCCGGACCGATCTCCAGGATCACGTCACCACCAAGGGGGGCGATCGCTTGCGTCACGCGTTCGGCCCACGGGCGCTCGAGAAAATGCTGCGCGAACCGCTTTCTGGGCGGCGCATGCCCGCTCGGCCGTCGCGAGGCGGTCTGTGCCGCTGCGCGCGCGCGGCCGAGTGCGCGTCCTACGCGATCGCGGTGGTTGTCAGGTCCCCTCCGACGCATCGCCTCGCCAGTACCGCTCCTCGATGTCCTGGATTTCCTCTTCGCTCAGGCCGAAATAGTGGCCCACCTCGTGGATCAGCGTCTCCGCGATCGAGGCTACGAGATCATCCTCGTCTTGGGCCTCGCGCTCGTGCGGCCCCTGGAACAGGAGGATGCGATCGGGCAGCGCGTTGCCGTAGTCCCAGCGCCGCTCGGTGAGGGGCGTGCCCTGATAGAGCCCGAACAGCGTATCGGGCGGCTCGATGTCCATCTCTTCGAGCAGTGCGGCTGGCGGCTCCTCCTCCACGACGATCGCGATGTTACGCATGGCGCTGCGAAAACGCCTCGGAATGGAAGCCAGGGCCTCCGCGACACGGTCCTCGAACGCTCGGCGCGTCATCGACGGCCTGGCCCGGCTCGCCGACGTCGAGCGCGCGGGGCAGGCCGGCTTCGCCGCGTTCGCCTGCGTCCGGCGGCCGCCACGACGCTGTCTGGGCCCTCCACACCTGACTGAAAATACCAGCAGGCATCCTGAACGGCACATCGGGAACACAACGGCTTGGGCCTGCAGATGCGACGCCCGTGCAGGATCAGCGTGTCTGAGGCGAGCGTCCACCCTTCCCGCGGCAGCAGTCGACACAGTTGCTGTTCGACGACTTCGGGGTCGGTCCCGTCCGCGATTCCGATCCGGTTGGACACGCGGAGGACGTGGCGGTCCACAGGAAGCCCGGGAACGCCCAGGGCATGGCCAAGGACGACGTTGGCGGTCTTCCGTCCGACACCGGGAAGGGCCGTCAGAGCTTCCATCGTGCGGGGAACCTCGCCCCGATGCCGGGCGACGAGGGCGCGCGCCATTCCGGCGAGCGCCTTCGACTTGGCCCGAAAGAACCCGGTCGAATGAATCAAGGGCTCGAGCGCGCTTTCTGACGCCTGGGCCATCGCGTGCGCATCCGGGAACCGACGGAACAGGCCGGGGGTCACCAGGTTGACTCTCTGGTCGGTCGACTGGGCGGACAGCATGGTTGCAACCAGCAGCTCGAAGGCGTTCCGATAACGTAGCTCGGTGTCGGCCTCCGGATGCTGCGCCTCGAGTCTGTCGAGGATGAGTCTGGCCTCTGCGGCAGTCTTCAAAGAATCAATGGACCGGGTCGGTGCCCTTGTTCCAACCCGCACTGCTGTATGACTCGGAGAAGACGCGCCAGTGTTCCTGGAGCGCCCCAATGAGGTTAGGCACGAACTGGACCGGAACCACGACGCGAGCTCGCACGGGAGCGCGGACGACGTGATCGGTTTCGGCGTCGCGAATCTCCTTCTCGGAGAGGGGCATCACCTCGCAGAAGGTCAGCGTGAAGTCGAAGGGCGTGTGCGCGATGGAACAGAAGTTCGAGTACGTGCGAGGCGCCGCCGAGCCGGCAGGGTCCTCGGCGGGAACTATCGTGAAATTGATCTGCTTGGGCTGGTCGGGCATGCCCAATACTAGCAAGTAACAGCCGCGCCGCCGCGATCGTCAGTACTTCCGCATCACGCCGACGACCACGCCCTGAATCTGGACCTCGTCGGGATCGACGAAGATCGGCACCATCGCGGTGTTTGCCGGCTGCAGCCTGACGCGGCCACCGGGATCGCGGAAGAACTTCTTGAGCGTCACGTTCGTGCCACGGAGAAGGGCGATGACCATCTCGCCGTTGTCGGCGGACTTTCGGTCCTCGACGACGACGAAGTCGCCGTCCCGAATCTGCTCGTCAATCATCGAGTCGCCGCGGACGCGGAGCACGTAGGTATCCCGCCGGCCGACGAGATCCTCGGGCACCGCGATGGTCTCGGTTGAGACCACGGCCTCGATGGGCGAGCCGGCCGCGACGAACCCGAGCAGGGGTAGCTCCACGGCACGGCCGCCCGTGCGCGCGGGCACCATCTCGACCGACCGGCTGCGATTCCAGGCGCGGCGGATAAAGCCCTTCTCCTGAAGATTGGTCAGATGCTTGTGAACCGTCGCGAGCGAGGACAGGCCGAACTTCCGTCCAATCTCCTCGAGGCTAGGTGCATATCCGTGCTGTTGAATGAACTCGTTCAGGTAATCCAGGATCTCGCGCTGGCGTTTTGTGAGCGGGAGCATCGGGCCTCCTGAGCGGCTTTGACTATACGCAAAAGAAAGGCGAAGGTCAACTGGCCGTCAGCAGATAGACCCGCAAGTTCCCATCGGTCACCCACAGGTGCAGCTGCGGGAAGTCGGCCAGCTGCGCGAGGCGGTCCGCGGTCATGTTCCGGCCATCAACAAGGACATGGGTCACGCCGACCTCGACGAGGTACCGAACGGAGGCGGCGTCGGGAAAGCGCGCGAGTGCCTCCGCATGCCTGTAGTAGCTGGGCGGCTTGAAGCCCGAATAGCCGTTCAACATCCGCTGCCAAGTCCGCGTCGAGACCAGCATGAACGGGGCGTTGAGCTGAAACTGAGCCGACGAAGGAAACGGCAGCCAGACGAGGACAGCCTGTCTGCCCAGCCGGGGCAGGACGTCGTAAACCGGCGCAATGCCCCGGTATGGAGTGTAGGTGATTGGTGCCACCCAGGCCTCGGCGTTCGCGGCCACCAGCAGGGCGGCCGTCAGCGGCCATCGGGCCTGACCCCTGTGCTGCAGCCTGGCAAGACCGAAACCAGCCAGCACGCCCAGGGCCACGACTGCAAATTGCCCGAACCGCACAGCACCCCTGATTCCGGCCAGCGGCGGAAACACGAGGTACAGCCAGCGATACGGCGGAAACGCAGGACCGAAGGACATGGCGAACGCAGCAAGGCCGAAGGCGAGCACCATTCGGGCGCGCGGATCTCTTCTCACAGCCGTCAGCAGGCCGACCGCGGCAAGGACCAGAGAGGTCACACCGGGAAAGAGTGCATCGCCCTCGAAGTACCGCCGGCTCCAGGTCACGAAGTGGACGCGACCCGCCGCCGCGAGATAGTCCGTCGGCGCGGCCGAAAACTGGCGAACCTCCTCGAGCGACCGGCCGAGCCCGACCTCGACCCGAGCAAAATAGTAGGGCAGCAGGAACGGCAGCAGGAGGGCGCCAGCAACCGCTGCGGCGAGGAGTGCGTAACGGATGAACGTCCCGGTCCACTCTCGGGGACGCGAGACGGCCGCTGCGAACGCCGCCAACGCGGTGAACACCATCACGTACGTGCCCGTCAGCGCCTGAAGCACGTACCAGACGGCGGCCGCCAGCGCGTGTCGCACGCTCGGACGGGCCATAAGACGATCGAGGGCCACCAGCAGCAGCGGGAAGAACTCGAGATGCAAGTCCTGAATCTGCGTCAGCCGTGTCAGCGTGAAGCTGTTGAACGCGACGAGACACCCGCTGAGCAGTCCGGCAGCCCAGCTGGCCGTCCACCGCCGCACCACCAGACAGGTGACCCATCCTGTGAGCGCGAGACCGGCGAGGAGTGCGATGTTGTGCGCGAGCACGGGACTGGCGCCAGCCCAGAGCAGGGGCGCCACCATCATGGAGGGGACAAACAGGTGATCCGAGTACGCCAGCGTGTTGCGCTCCGGGAAGAAGATGTTGGCGTCGAACAGATGAAGCGGATCGTTCACGACCTGGTGAGCGACCCAGGCCATGATCCATTCGTGCAGAACGGCATCCCCGTTGTCATTACGCGACAAGGTTCCCGGTGCCGTGGCGAGCGGCCAGGTATGCGCGACGGCAAGGCCAACAAATACCGCAAGGCTGGCGAGCCACGCGCGGCGCGAGGGGCGCGCGCCAGGATCGGGCGGCGATGAGGCTGTCGGGCCGGACGCTCGGCCGCCGTCGCTCATGATGAGGAACCGCCTGCTGCCACGCGTTTGAAAAGCATGAAGTTGGGACCAGGACGCCTCACGCGGTCAAAACCGGCAAACGGCACGAAGAAGGCGTCCTGCCGATCGAAGACCAGGCCGTTGCCAAGCGCCATCGCCTTGAAGGGCCATGCGAAGACATAGTCCTCTCGCAGAAACTCCTTCACAATCGATTGCGTCTCGCTCGGCAATGGGGACTCCTGGACCAGTATCCAGTCCGGGCGGCCGCCGGCCGGCTGGCCGTTCAGCAGGAACAGCCTTCGGCGCCCGTCCCAGGTCCACTGCTTGTAGCCGAGCTTGGGATCGAACTGAACGTGCCCGTACCTCGACCCGGTCTGAAGCACAGAGCTTCCCGCCGGCACATGGTCGGCGAACCAGCGTGCCACCATCACACGGTTATCCGTCTGACTGATGAGGCGATTGAACTGCCACACACTGATCGCGGAGGGAAGCACGAGCCCGAGCGCGAGGCCAGCGGCAATGGAGCGTCGCCCGCGCGAACTGAGCGCGGAGGCGCCGATCACGACCCGGGCGGCAGCCAGGCACAGAAAGGGCACCATGGGAATCGCATACCGGAAGTACAGGTTTCGGATGCTGCCGGCGGCGATGTAGTACGCGATGGGGAAGGAGAACACCAGGAGGCCCATCCGGGGCTCCGTGCGCAGGATCAGGACCAGCCCCACGGCTCCCGCAAACAGCAGGGGCAGACCCATGCCGTACCGCAGCGAGAACTCGAGGTGATGGATCCATCCGGGCTTCAACTCCAGCCACGGCTGGCCGGTCTGCATCGAGCGGTTGAGATCCTGCATGGCCCCCAGAAACCGCGCGGTGTCGAGCACCACGAAGGGAACGCCGATCGCAAACCCCAGCGCGAATCCCACCCCAGCGGCCGCCAGGCGGCCATCGGCGGCGGCCTGCCAGCGCCCGCCGGGCGACTCGATGACATGAACGATGTGACTCGCAATGAAGGGGACAACCATCAGGAGGGCGTTGTACTTCGTTGCCGCCGCCATCCCGGCAACCAGCCCTGCCAGCACGTACGTCGAGCGGCGCCGTGTCCGGTGCGCGTCGACGAGCAGCGACACTCCCAGAGCGATAAACAGCGTCATGGCGACGTCGGTCGTGCCGAAATGCGAGTCGCGCGCGTGAATAAAGGCGAGGCTCAGAAACAGGGCGGCAACCAGGCCCGTCGCCTCGTCCCAGAGCTGTCGACCGATCCGGTAAACGATGAGCACGGTCGCGGTGCCGAGCGTGGCGGACAGCGCACGGCTGATGAGATAGAAGGGCGCCCAGTGCACCGGCCAGCTCGCCAGCAAGTCGTTGATTGAGTCGAAGGCGCCGACCATCAGGCCCCAGACGTAGTACCCGAGATACAGCCCCGTGACCATCCACATATAGAGCCACGGGTAGTCGTAGAAGGGCGGCGAGAAATCGCCCCGCAGAAAGGACCTGGCGACGTCGATGATGAAGCTCTCGTCGGGCCGCGCCTGCGTGTGCGGCAGGCCGAACCCCAGACCCCAGAATCGCGCCAGGGCCGCCAGCGCGACGACAGCGGCCAGGCCGGTGCCCACCAGTCGGCGGGAGGGAAGGGAGCTCAATGCAGGTTGTATGGGGGCCAGGACGGGCCGGAATCTTAGCACCTGCCTCCGCGGCAATTCCACTCTGCTAATATCCGTCCGCGCGTGCGAATTCCCTTTCAGATCCCACCCCGCCACACGCGTCCCGTGGATGTCTGCGGCTTCGGCCTGAACAGCATCGATCTGGTGGCCGTGGTCGCGGAGTACCCGCCGAACAACACCAAGCAGCGCATGCAGCGATTCGCGGAGCTTCCCGGGGGACAGATGGCCACGGCAATGGCCGTGTGTGCCCGGCTCGGCCTGAGGGCCCGCTACGTGGGCAGCTTCGGCGACGATGAGCGCGGCGCGCGGTCGCGCGCGAGCCTGATCGAGGCCGGCGTTGATCTCCACGGCTCGCGCACCGTCGCGGCCACGCCCAACCAATTTGCCGTCGTCATCGTCGACGCCCGTTCCGGCGCGCGGACGGTGCTGTGGAATCGCCATGCCGCGCTCGCGATGGATCCAGCCGACGTGCCCCGCGCGGCGGTGACCTCGGGCCGCATGCTCGTGCTCGACTGCCACGAGACGCTGGCCGCTGCGCGCGCGGCCCGTTCCGCGCGCGAGGAGGGGCTCCCGACCGTTGTCGACGTCGAGAAGGTGAGACCCGGCGTGCACGATCTCCTGCGGCACACCGACGCCATCATCGCCTCCGAGGTGTTTCCCTCGGAACTGACGGCCCACGAGGACCCGGGGCGCGCCCTGCGGGCGCTTGCCGATGAGTTCGCCGCGCCTCTGGTCTGCATGACGCTCGGGGAAGGAGGCAGCCTGGCACGCTGCGGCGGGCGTGAGATACGCACGCACGGATTCTCGGTCGACTGCGTCGACACAACCGGCGCGGGCGACGCCTTTCGGGGCGGCTTCGCGGCCGCGTGCCTGCGCGCGCCGGAGGCCGACGTGGAGGAGGTCCTGGAGTACGCCAACGCCGTCGCCGCGCTCAATTGCCGGGCTCTTGGAGCCCGGGGCGCGATGCCCACGGGTGAGGAAGTCGACCGGCTGCTGGCGTCGCGGCTCATGTGAGTAAGAATAGACCGGTGGCCGACGGCCCTCTCGAAGATCTGCTCACCCGCCTCGAACGGGAGCGGCTCGACGCCGACCGCCTGTACAACGACGCACTCACGGCCCTCGATCACGCGCTGCAACCGTCGCCGGATCTGCCCGCGGTCCCCCCCGCCATCGAGCCGGGCCCGCTCGCAAGACTGAATCAGGGCTGGGGCATCCTGCCGTCTGGACCGCCCTCGGCGGATCGATCGCTCCTGCGTCGCGTGCGTGCGCTCGTCTGGCGGCTGGCCGGGCCTCCGATCGAAGCGCAGCGGCAGCTGAATGCGGACCTCGTCGATCACCTGAACCGCCACGCCGGGGCGCACGAGGCGCTGAGGCAGACCTTGGCGAAGCTTGTCGAGGCGGCCCGGAATCGATTCGAAGTGCTCACGTACTTCGAGTCCCTGCTCGTGCAGTATCTGCAGACAATCACGGTCTACGTCGACAGCAAGGATCGGAGACTCGGAACGAGCGAGCTTCGGGATCGGATCGAGTCGGCCGAGCATCGGCTGGCAGTGCTCGACCGCCGGATCGGTCGGGCGGCTGTGCGGGAGCCCGAGTCGGTCGCGCCCGCGGCGGGACTGGAGGGCTCAGAGAGCCGGCCGGACGCGCTGGACGGCATGCTCGACTCGCTTGCCTACGTCTCGTTCGAAAACCGGTTTCGCGGCTCTCAGGAGGAGATCCGCGCCCGTGTTGGCGGCTACGCGGAGCTGCTGGCCGGGAGCCGCGATGTCCTGGACGTGGGGTGCGGGCGCGGCGAGTTGCTCGATCTGCTTCGCGAGCAGGGCATCGCGGCCCAAGGCATTGATTCGAACGCCGCCATGGTCGAGCTGTGCCGGGCCAAGGGACTGGCCGTCCAGCAGGCTGACGCCCTGAGCTTCCTGCGGGCGCAGCCGGACGGCAGTTTCGGCGCGCTGGTAGCGGTGCAGGTGATCGAGCATTTCGACCCTCATTACCTCGTCAGGTTTCTGGAGACGGCCTTTCGCGCCATGCGGCCTCGGGCGCCTCTCATCCTCGAGACGATCAACCCTGCGTGCTGGATGGCCTTCTTCGAATGCTATCTGCGGGACCTGACGCACCGGGTCGCGTTGCACCCGGACACACTGAGGCACCTCGTGCAGACAAGCGGCTTCACGAGCGTGGACGTGCAGTTGCGGCACCCGGTTCGGGATGCAGACCGGCTGCCCCGCATGGCGCTCGACAGCGAAGCGGGACGCGTGTCCGAGTCGGTCGCCAGCCTGGCTGCGGCGCTCAACGCCCAGGCTGACGCGCTCAACGCCAGGCTGTTCTCGTCCATGGATTACGTCGTGGTTGCCCGCCGGTAGGAGAGCGGGGGAAGGGCGGTAACCTTTCGTGGGCCCGACAGGTCTAACCGGATAAGCGCTGGTCTCTTACATGGCCCCCTCGATTGCGTGGACGCTGGGTCGAACGTCGCAGCCAGGGTGGGACTTGACCGTAGTTCACGAGGAGCCCGTGCCGGGCGCTGAGCAGCCGTCTTTCGCGGAGCTGGACGAGCCGGCGCTGATTGCGGCGTGTATCGACGGGCGGCCCGGAGCCTTCGACGTGCTGGTGGAGCGCCATCGCCGGGCGATCTATCAGCTGTGCCACCGGTTTGTCGCCAATCACGAGGATGCCAGCGATTTGACGCAGGAGGTCTTCCTGCGGGCCTTTCGCGGGCTGCGGAACTTCAAGGGCCAATCCACGCTGGCCACCTGGCTGTATCGAATTGCCGTGAACGTCTGTTTGAACCGTGCGGCGGCAAAGCCGCCCCTCAGCGAGCCGATCGATGAGCACCGCCACCTGGACTCGCGCGCCGAATCGGCGACCGACCGCGTGCTGCGCGAGGAGCGGGCCGCGCGCGTGCGTGCGGCCATCGCACACCTGCCGCCCAAACAGCGCGCGGCGTTGATTCTGCGTGCGTACCACGAACTGACGCATCAGGAGATCGCCGATGCACTCGGCAGCTCGGTCGGCGCCGTGAAGGCGAACGTGTTTCATGCCCTTCAGAACCTGAAGCGGCTGCTGGGCGAGGTGTAGCCATGCGTCACCTCTCGCCGTCAGAACTGGTCGATATCGCCGAGGGCTCGCTGCCCTCCGACGCGCGACCTCACGTTGCGCGGTGCGCGGCCTGCCGTCGTCGGGTGAGTGAGCTGCAGTCGACGCTACGGCTGGCCACCGAGGTTGAGGTACCCGACCCCTCGCCTCTGTTCTGGGATCATCTGTCGGGACGGATCCGCGAGGCGCTGGCGGATCAGCTGCCGACGCACGAGCCGAGCTGGTTCTCCTGGCGCCTGGTAACCTCTGTTGCGGGTGTGGCGCTCGTCGTGATCGCGGTTGGCGTCACGTGGACCTCCACCGTCAGGCAGCGGCCGAGCGGCGTGCCGACGGCGAACGAACAGGTGGATACGGACTCGTCGTCGATGGTCGGCTGGACGGACCCGGCCGAGGATCCGTCGTTGGCGTTTGTGGCGGAACTGGCGGACAATCTCGAGTGGGACGCCGTCACGGAGGCCGGGTTGGGGCCGGGAGCGGGCGCGCTCGACCACGCACTGGGCGACCTCACCCAGGATGAGCGCGTCGAGTTTCACCGTCTGCTCGTCGACGCGCTCGCAAAGGCCGGAGCATGAGGCCCATCTTGATGTGTCGCGTGGGGATTGGGGCGGTGTTGTCGGTCGTCGTGCTGGCCGCCGCGACCAGCATCGCGGCCCAGGGGCGTCCCAACCGTCCACTGCCGCCGCGTGAGGGCGGACCGGGCGTCTCACCGGCCGAAATACAGGGCCTCTTCGAGGCCTACGTCGTGATGCAGGCTCAGCGGGAACTGCAGCTGACCGACGAGCAGTACCCGAAGTTCCTGAGCCGGGTGCGCGCGTTGCAGGAGGTGCGGCGCCGCGGGCAGACCGAGCGCATGCGCCGCCTCCAGGAGCTTCGTCGGCTGACGCAGACCGCCTCGTCGGGAGACGATCTGCCGCTCAGAGCGCAGCTGAGAGCCCTCGACGAGCTGGAGGCCCGTGTCGCCGGCGAGGTCAGGCAGGTGATGGCCGAGCTCGATCAGGTGCTCGACGTGCAGCAGCAGGCCCGTTTCCGCCTGCTCGAGGAAGCCATGGAGCGGCGCAAGGTGGAGCTGCTCGCCCAGGTGCGCCAGCGAAACCGCCCGCGGAACCAGTTCTGACTCTGAGGATGTGAGGTCCTCCGCCTCGGATTTCCTCTCGACACCGCTGCAGTACTTGAAGGGCGTTGGACCGCGGCGAGCGGCCGACCTCGCGCGTGCGGGGCTGTCGACGATCGAGGACCTGCTTTACCGCTTCCCTCTGCGATACGAGGATCGGAGTCGTCTTCAGCCGATCGCCTCGCTCAGGGCAGGAGCTTCCGCGGCGGTCGGAGGCCGCCTGATCAGTTGCGGCCTGCGGTCGACGCGCCGGCCGGGCTTCACGATCTTCGAAGCCCTGGTCGGCGACTCGACCGGAGCGCTGCGCCTGGTCTGGCTCAACCAGTCGTTCCTGCGTGACGTGCTGACTGCGGGACAGCACGTGGTGCTCTTCGGGCCGGTCGACAGGCGCGGGCCACGCGGCCTGCAGCTGACCAATCCGCAGTACGAGATCGTGGACGACGAGGAGGGCGAGACCATCCACACCGGCCGGATCGTGCCTGTCTACGAAAGGGCCGGCAGCATGACGCCCAAGATGCAGCGCCGGCTGGTCCACGACGCGCTGATGCGGCTGCCGGCCGACCTCCCCGACAGTCTGCCCGATTCAGTGCGCGCCCGCCTGGGTCTGCCGGACCGCCGTGCGGCGCTGCTGGCCTGTCATTTTCCGCCCGCCGACACGGCCGCGGAGCAGCTGAACCGGTTTGCAACGCCTGCGCAGCAACGGCTGATTTTCGAGGAAGCCTTCCTCTTTCAGATGGGCCTGCTGGCCAGGCGACGCACCGCGGCTCTGGAGCGAAAGCCTGGACCGGTTCTGGTCGACGATCGCATTCGGGATTCGGCGAGACGCGTGCTGCCGTTCCGGCTCACCAGGGGACAGAAGGTTGCCCTCAAGGAAATCGTGGCCGATCTCCAGCGGCCCCAGCCGATGAACCGGCTGCTGCAGGGCGACGTGGGCGTGGGCAAGACGATCGTGGCGCTCCTGGCCGCGCTGGTCGCGATGGAAAACGGCCTGCAGGTGGCGGTGATGGCACCCACCGAGATCCTCGCCGAACAGCATTTCCGGACCATCTCCCACTTGCTGCAGTCTTCGCGCTTTCGCGTGGGACTGCTGACCGGGTCCCGCGGAGCGTCGGTACGGCGTCGCCATCTGTCGGAGGTGGAGAGCGGCGCGATCCACCTGGTGGTCGGCACGCACGCGCTCGTGCAGGGCGACGTCAGGTTCCATCGCCTCGGCCTGGTCATCATCGACGAGCAGCACAGGTTCGGCGTGATGCAGCGCGCCACGCTTCGAGCCAAGGGCCTGCATCCCGACGTCCTGGTCATGACGGCGACGCCGATCCCGCGTACGCTGGCGCTCACCGTGTATGGCGATCTGGACCTCTCGACAATCCGCGACGGCCCTCCAGGACGACCTCCGGTGCGGACGGTCGCCAGACCCGAGTCGAGGCGCGAGAACGTTCACACGTTTCTCCGCGGGCAGCTCGAGCAGGGACGCCAGGCGTACGTGGTGTATCCCCTGGTCGAGGAGTCGGCGAAGGTGGATCTGCGCGCGGCCACCGAGATGGCGGATCACCTTGCGCAGGACGTGTTCCCGGACTACCGAGTCGGGCTCCTGCACGGCCGGATGAAGTCACCGGCTAAGGATCGGGTGATGAAGGCATTCGCGGGGGGCGATCTGCACGTGCTCGTCACCACGACCGTTGTCGAGGTGGGCATCGACGTGCCGAACGCCACGATGATGATCGTCGAGCACGCCGAGCGCTTCGGCCTCTCACAGCTCCATCAGCTGCGGGGCCGGGTCGGCCGTGCCAGTCATCGCTCGTACTGCTGTCTGTTGTATCAGGCGCCCCTCTCGGACGAGGCGCGGGACCGGCTCAAGGCGATGGTCGAGACATCCGATGGCTTCGAGATCGCCGAGCGCGACCTGCAGATCCGGGGGCCGGGCGATCTTTTTGGCACGCGCCAGGCTGGCGTGCCGACGTTTCGACTGATCGATCTCGTGCGCGATCGGTCCGTGCTCGAGGCGGCGGGGGAGCAGGCGCGGCAGTGGTTCGACGTGTCCGGACCCTCTCCGGAGGAGACCTCGCGGCTGCTCGACTGGTGGGAGGGGCGCTTTCGGCTGATCGAGGTTGGGTGAGGCGAGGCGAGGGTCATGCGGGTGATCGCCGGGAGGCTGAAAGGACGCGTGCTGAAGCCGCCGCGATGGGCGGGACTGCGTCCAACCTCGGAGCGGCTCCGCGAAACGGTCTTCGACGTGCTGCAGTGTCGGGTGACCGGCGCGCGTGTGCTGGATGTGTACGCGGGAACAGGCGCGCTCGGCATCGAGGCCATCAGTCGTGGGGCCGCCTGGGTGACGTTCATCGAAGGGGATCGGCGCGCCCAGGCGCTCATTGCCGAGAACCTCGCGCGATGCGGCATCGAGAACCTCTGTGCTATCATCCGCTTGACGACCGAGCAGGCGCTCAGCGACCTCGGCGCCGACCCCGCGCTGATGCCTTTCGATATCATTCTCCTGGATCCGCCGTACGGACAGGCGGCCGATTGGTGTCTCGCAGACTGCGGCCGGCTCCTTCGAGACACCGGCATGGTCGTCTTCGAACATTCGCGGCGGAGTGTGCCCCCCGACGCTGCAGGGCGCCTGGCGCGCACACGCACGCTCCGGGCCGGCGACTCCGCGCTGTCCCTCTACCAGTGCCGACGGTAGCCGTCTATCCCGGCTCGTTCGATCCGCTCACCAACGGACACGTGGACATCATCACGCGCGGCGCCCGGCTCTTCGACCGCATCATCGTGTCGATCCTGATCAACGCCGAGAAGTCGCCGCTCTTCACGATGACCGAGCGCGTCGAGATTGCGCAGTCAGTGTTCCGCGATCACGCCAACGTCGAGGTCGATACCTTCGACGGCCTGCTCGTCGACTACGTCGAGCGTCGCAAGGCGCAGGTCATCGTTCGCGGCCTGAGAGCCGTCTCGGACTTCGAGTCGGAGTTTCAGATGGCGCTGATGAATCAGCGTCTCAATGGTACAATCGAGACCGTCTTCATGATGCCGGCCGAGCGCTACACCTACATCAGCTCGCGCCTGATCAAGGAGGTGTTTTCGCTCGGTGGCCGCGTGCATGGGCTGGTGCCCGACATGGTGGAGGATCGCCTCCATCAGAAGCTCGCCCGGCGCCGTCACCGAGAGTCAGGGTTGGCATGACGCGCCTAGCGGATCGGACCACGCGAATCGCCACGTCGCCGACGATGAAGGTGACGGCGACGGTCGACCGGCTGCGCCGGGAGGGCGTGGAGGTCATCGATTTTGGCGCCGGCGAGCCGGACTTCGACACGCCGGCTTCGATCAATCGGGCCGCCCACGTGGCAATCGAACAGGACTTCACCAAGTACACGCCCGTCGCCGGCACTGCGGAGCTCCGCCGCGCCATTTGCGACCGCTATCGTCTCGATTACGGCGTCGAGTACAAGGAGAACGAGGTTATCACCAGTGCCGGCGGCAAGCAGGCGCTGTTCAACACGGCGCTCACGCTGTTCAATCCCGGCGACGAAGTCATCACGCACGCCCCGTACTGGCCGACGCTCTCGGAACAGGTGAAGCTCGCCGACGCCACGCCGGTCCTGGTCCGGACGTCTGCCGCCGATGGCTTCGCTGTCAAGGCCGGGCCGATCATCGAGGCGATGACACCCCGCACGCGCGGGGTCATCCTGAACTCACCCTGCAATCCGACCGGGGCCCTCGTGTCGGAAGACGACCTGACGTCGCTGGCGAAAGAAGCGTCCCGCCGTGGCATCTGGCTGATTCTCGACCTGTGCTACGAGAAGCTGATCTACGATCCCGCGCCGCACAACCTGCCCGCAGTGCTCGACTCGTACTGCCGGGACCTGGCGGTCCTGTGCGGGTCGGCGTCGAAGACGTATGCCATGACTGGCTGGCGCTGCGGCTGGACCCTCGCGCCTCCTTCCGTCATCGCTGCACAGACCGCGCTCCAGAGCCATGCAACCTCCAACGTGTCGTCGATCACACAGAAGGCAGTCGTCGCGGCGCTCAACGGCTCGCAGCAACCGGTCGTCGAGATGCTGAACGAGTACCGCGTGCGCCGCGACCAGCTGCATCGCTGGCTCACGGCGGATCCCAGGATCCGCTGCTCGAAGCCGGCCGGTGCGTTCTACCTGTTCGTCGATGTGAGCGAGATCCTCTCGCAGGACCAGGTCCCCACGACGACCGATTTCGCGCAGGCGCTGCTCGACCAGGCGCGTGTGGCCGTCACGCCGGGCGAGGCGTTCGACGCGCCGGGATTCCTGCGGATCTCGTACGCGACCTCGATGGACAACCTGCGCGAGGGGAGCCGGCGGCTGCTCGAGTTCGTCGCGGCGCGGGCGCCGCATCCTCAGCCGGCGAGGTAGCTCAGGCACGAGTCTGTGCCGCTGATGTCCAAGACCGTGGCGGTGATCGGCGCCTCGAACGACCGTCGGAAGTTCGGAAACCGTGCCGTGCGCGCCTTCGTTCGCCAGGGCTTCCAGGTCGTGCCTATCAACCCTCACGAGGATCGGATCGAGGGTCTGAAGGCCTACCGGTCGGTGCTCGACGTGCCCGGTCCGATCGACATGGCCTCGTTCTATGTACCGCCCGAGGTGGGTGAAACGGTGATCGAGGAAGTGGCCATCAAGCGCATTCCAGAGGTGTGGCTCAATCCTGGCGCCGAGAGCGACGCGCTGGTCGCGCGCGCGCGGAGCTTGTCTGTCATGCCCATCGTCGCGTGCAGCATCATCGCCATCGGGCAGAATCCCTACCAACTGTAGTCCAGCCTCTTCACGGCCATGCCCACACACCCCAAACGTCACGCACCGGCGCGAACCGCCAACGGGACCCCGTCGCCCGATTCCGCAGCACCCCCCGAGGCCGAGCAGGCCGCCCGGCTGGCCCGGCGCCCTGGGGAGGGCCTCAACATCACCGACCTGAAGGACATGAGCATTCAGAAGCTCACGCAGGTGGCCAAGGTTCTGACTGTTGCCGGTGCGACCGGCATGCGCAAACAGGAGCTGATCTTTCAGATCCTGAAAGCGCAGACCGAGCTGAGCGGCTTCATCTTTTCCGAGGGCGTGCTCGAGGTGCTGCCCGACGGGTTCGGCTTCCTGCGGGCGCCCGACTACAATTACCTGCCGGGGCCCGATGACATCTACGTGTCGCCCTCGCAGATCCGCAAGTTCGACCTGCAGACCGGCGACACCGTGTCGGGACAGATCAGGCCACCCAAGGAGGGGGAGCGATACTTCGCGCTGATCAAGGTCGAGGCGGTCAATTTCGAGGCGCCCGATCAGGCACGCGAAAAGCTGTTCTTCGAGAACCTCACGCCCCTCTATCCGCAGGAGCGGCTCAAGCTCGAGACCTCCCCCGAGAACCTCTCGGCGCGCGTCATGGATCTGATGACGCCCATCGGCAAGGGCCAGCGCGGTCTCATCGTCGCGCCGCCACGAACCGGCAAGACGATGCTGCTGCAGAACATCGCGCAGTCGGTGTCGGCCAACCATCCCGAGGTGTACCTGATCGTCCTGCTCATCGACGAGCGCCCGGAGGAAGTGACCGACATGCAGCGGTCAGTCGATGGTGAGGTCATCTCCTCGACGTTCGACGAGCCGGCCCAGCGTCACGTTCAAGTGGCGGAAATGGTCATCGAGAAGGCCAAACGTCTGGTCGAGCACAAGAAGGACGTCCTGATTCTCCTCGACTCCATCACGCGCCTGGCGCGGGCCTACAACACCGTGATCCCGCCCTCGGGCAAGGTGCTGTCGGGCGGGCTCGACTCGAACGCGCTCCAGAAGCCGAAGCGCTTTTTCGGCGCGGCCAGAAACGTCGAAGAGGGCGGATCGCTGACCATCATGGCCACCGCCCTCATCGACACCGGCTCGCGCATGGACGACGTGATCTTCGAGGAGTTCAAGGGCACCGGCAACATGGAGATCAACCTCGACCGCAAGCTCGTGGACAAGCGCGTGTTCCCCGCGATCGACATTCAGAAGAGCGGCACCCGGAAGGAAGAGCTGTTGCTGCCGCGCGAGGACCTGAACCGCATCTGGGTGCTCAGAAAGGTGCTCAACCCGTTGTCGCCGGTCGAGGCGATGGAACTGCTGCTCGACAAGATGGGCAAGACCAAGACGAACGCGGACTTTCTGGCGTCGATGCAACGGATGTCGTGACGGGCATCTGCTGGAGGCATGGGTGGCGACGATCAAAGTCAGACAGAACGGTCCGTATCTGGTCGAAGGCGACGAGGTGACGCTGGTCGACTGGAACGGCAATCCGTACCAGACGCCGGGAGGTTCGTTCGCACTGTGCCGCTGCGGCGGATCGGCGTCCAAGCCATTCTGCGACGGGACGCATCGGCGGATCGGCTTCACGGCCGACGAAGCGGCGCCCGTCCCCGGCCCAGATCCGACCGTTCCTCAGGCGTAGGCGGGGCGGCAAACGCGCCGATTCCCCCCGTTTGGGGCCCGTGCGATCGCCACCCGAGTCGGTGGAGCCGCGGCGGGTGCGGTGACTAGCGGTTCGCGGCTCCGGTGCCGCCAAGGCGGAGCCGGTTCCGGCGGATGCATTCATCGTTGCCGGGTGTGCCCGGCGCGAGCTGTCTGATTTCCTCGCACAGGCGCAAGGCCTGCTGTGGATTCGATGGCTCGGCGATACTGGCAAGCGACTGCCGGAGCGGAACGCTCCCCGGATCCCGGGCCAGCGTTTCCTCGAAGTAGCCCTGGGCGCGCGGCAGGTCGCCCGCCATCATTGCCGCCAGGCCAAGTCCGGCCGATGCCGCAGTCCCATTGGGATCCAGACGCCGGAGACGCTCGAACACCGCCACGGCCTCGTCACGCTGGCCGTTCTCCAGCAGGCATTGACCCAGCCGGGAATGGGCCAGGAGCTCTTCAGGCCGGAGGGCGACGACCGCACGGTACGACGCAATGGCCTCCCTGTGTCGGCCCGCCTGGTGGAGCGCCTCGGCAAGCCCCATCCGCGGCACCCACTGCCCCGGCGCCAATTCGGCCGCTTCCAGCCAGAGGCCGATGGGCCGGCTCCAGGTCAGGTTTCTGAACTCGGCGCGCACGGCCAGCCAGCCGACGATGAGGAAGCCGATGACGCGCGCCAGCACGAGCGCGCGCGGCCGGACACGGCCGAGCCACAGGCCGAGCCACCCTGCCCCCCGTCCAGCAGCGAGAAAGACGCCGGCGCTCGCGAGGTACATGCGATGTTCGGCCATCGGCTCGCCGCGATCGAGTACGACGAGGGCCGCGGAGGGAAGCAGCAGCAGCACAAACCAGAGCAGACCAAACGCCGCGATGCGATCGAGCTTGCTGGCCCACCAGACTGCCGCCCCGTAAGCGACCGCCACGGCGAATGCCTGCAGCGCCAGCGGCTCGAACACGCTGCTAATTGGCGGCACCGCATGAAAGATTGTCTGACTGGAGGGCCACACGAGGAGAAAGAGGTACCGCCGGAAGACGTCCAGCTCGACGAGCATCAGGTTCGAGTGCAGCGTTGTCGCGGACGGGTCTTCGACAAGGGCGAGCAAGCCGATGCGCGCCGCGGCAGATATCGCCGCGACTCCGAAAAGAGGCAGGTGCAGGTACTGTCTCTTATACACATCTGACGCTGCCGACGATCTTACGCGTG
>CAZCEL010000030.1:16819-19765 GCA_964497175.1 uncultured Bifidobacteriaceae bacterium | reverse complement strand
AGATCATGCCTAGTCTCGTGGGCTCGGAGATGTGTATAAGAGACAGGAGCTCCAGCTCATCGAGAAGGACGCATCGGGGCGCACGAGCACCAAACGCGTGGCTCCGGTCAGGTTCGTGCCCTTTCGACGCGCGCGCTAGTCAGCGCGGGTTCGAATTGCGTGTCGCACACCCAACTCCGCAGGCCGGCAAAACGTCCGTCGGCGGCTTGCCGGTGGCAAGCGTGGCCCCAGTTGCGCGGCGGGATCACCCCGCTTCGTCACCCCGCGCGGATTTCGTCGCCTCCAGGACGTTTTGCCGGCTGTCGCCAGTGCGGCCTGCTGCGAGGGTGTGCGTCGAGACACGCCACTCGAAACCGCGCTAATCTGGGTCGAGGTTCCAGCAGAGCGTTCACTGCAAGGCGTGCGCTCCTGAGGAGGCGACGTGATGCAGCCACAACGCGAAGCGTTCGATGCGATCGTGGTTGGTTCCGGCGTCTCCGGAGGCTGGGCGGCGAAGGAGCTGACCGAGCGTGGTCTCCTCGTGCTGCTGCTCGAGCGGGGCAAGAACGTCGAGCACGTCAAGGACTACGTCAACGCACGGAAGAGTCCCTGGGAGTATCCCCATCGAGGCGGCAGAACGCGCGAGATGGTCGACGCTTACCCCGTGCTCAGCCGCGATTACCCGTTGAACGAAACGAACCTCGACTGGTGGGCGTCCGACCAGGATTCGCCCTATACCGAGGTCAAGCGGTTCGATTGGTACCGCGGGTACCAGGTGGGGGGACGCTCGCTCATGTGGGGACGCCAGAGCTATCGCCTCAGCGACTTCGACTTCGAGGCGAACGCAAAGGACGGCGTCGCTGCCGACTGGCCGATCCGCTACGCGGACCTTGCCCCCTGGTACGACCATGTCGAAAAGCATGCGGGAATCTCCGGCTCGGTCGAGCGGCTGCCCCAACTCCCCGACGGCCAGTTCCAGCCGGCGATGCCACTCAACTGCGCAGAGGAGACCGTCGCCGGCCGCCTCGCGAAGCAATTCCAGGGACGACGGCGGATCATCCCGGGCCGCGTGGCGAACCTGACACGCCCGCTCGCGCGCCGCGGCCGCTGTCAGTACCGCGACGCCTGCTGGCTGGGCTGTCCCTACGGCGCGTACTTCAGCACGCAATCCTCGACACTGCCCGCGGCGATGGCAACGGGCCGGTTGACGCTGAAGACCTTCGCCATCGTCACCGATGTCGTGTACGACCGCGGCCGCCGGCGCGCCAGCGGCGTGCGCGTGCTCGACGCCGTGACTGGGGCGACCACCGAATACCGCGCGCGCATCGTTTTTCTGTGTGCGTCGACGCTGAACTCGACGTGGCTGCTGATGCGGTCGGCCAGGGACACATGGCCCGGCGGCCTCGGCAGCAGTTCCGGTGAGCTCGGTCACAACCTGATGGACCACCACTTCCGCTGCGGCGCGACCGGCATCATTCCCGGGCTCGACGATCGCACCGTGTACGGACGGCGGCCGACAGGTTTCTACATCCCGCGCTTCCGCAATCTCTTCGGCGACAACCGCGAGTACATCCGCGGCTTCGGCTATCAGGGCAGCGCCAGTCGGGAGGGCTGGGAGCGAGCCGTTGCGGAGCTCGGTGTCGGCGGCGCATTCAAGGACGCGGTCTCGTCGCCGGGCCCGTGGCGGATCGGGGCCACCGCCTTCGGGGAGATGCTGCCGAACCATGCCAACCGCATCACGATCGACGAATCGAGGACCGACAAGTGGGGCCTGCCGGTGCTGGCGATCGACTGCGCGACGGGGGACAACGAGCGGCTGATGCGGCGCGACATGATGAACGACATGGCGGAGATGCTGGAGGCGTCCGGCGTCAGGGAAGTCCGCGTGTTCGACACCGGCTACTTCCCCGGCATGGGCATCCACGAGATGGGCACCGCGCGCATGGGCCGCGATCCGACGTCGTCCGTGCTGAACTCGCACAACCAGGTGTGGGATTGCCCGAACGTGTTCGTGACCGACGGATCCTGCATGACGTCATCCGGCTGCCAGAACCCGTCGCTCACCTACATGGCCCTCACGACCCGCGCGGCGGCGTTCGCGGTCGACGAGATCACACGCGGCAACCTGTAATGGCGGAGCGAACAATGGACCACCACGCGCAGACGGCGGGGATGACGCGCCGCGAGGCCATCCTGCGAGCGTCGGCGCTCCTCGGCGGCGCGACGATCGTTGGCGGCGAGCGCGTGCTGGCGATGTCGTTCGACTCCGGCGCGTTGGACCGGGCGCAAGCGCAGGGCGCCGGCGGGTTCACGGCCCCAGACATCGCGCTGCTGGACGAGATTGCCGACACGATCCTGCCCGACACGTCGACGCCGGGCGCCAAAGCGGCCAGGACCGGGGCGTTCATGGCGCTGATGGTCACTGCCGTGTATACAGAACGCGACCAGCAGGTCTTCCGGGACGGGATGCGGCAACTGGACGAGGCGTGCCGCAGCGCCACCGCCGTGTCGTTCATGCAGGCAACACCGTCGCAGCGGCTCGCACTGCTCGAGGTGCTGGATCGAGAGCAGAAGACGGCGATGGAGGAGCGCGCCCATGCGCCCCGCTCACGCGCGCCAGCCGCCCCGCCGGACGACGATCGGCCGGCGCACTACTTCCGCATGATGAAGGAGCTCGCCCTGCTGGGGTACTTCACCTCGGAGATCGGCTGCACACGGGCGATGCGGTATGTCGAGACGCCCGGGCGGTACGATCCATGCGCGCCGCACGCGCAGGGCGACAAGTCGTGGGCGGCGCACGCGTAGGACCGCAAGCAGCCGGATGGCCGCGAGCGGCGCGTTGGCTGTGGCCGCGTCGTGGGTCGGCGGCGTCGAGGGCAGCAGCAACGAGAAGACGGCGAGCGCGAACGAAGCGACTCCTGGTGTTTCCTTGTGACTTCGTTCCACCCCAGGCGACTTCGGCGACCG
>CAZCEL010000030.1:0-16809 GCA_964497175.1 uncultured Bifidobacteriaceae bacterium | reverse complement strand
AACCTCGCGCGTGCGCTGAGTGGCGCCGTCTCACATCGATCCGCCCTTGAATACGATCGCGGGGCATCGCTGGCAGATGCTGCGGAGGCGTTTCACGAACCGAATCGGGATCGTTCCTTGTGACTTCGTTCCACCCCAGGCGACTTCGGCGACCGTGGTCGTGCGCGGACGGTAACGACAGTTGTCCGGAGCATCGGCGCGGTCGACCCGCGCGTTCACGCCGAAAGATGGCCCGAGAACCCGCCGGCGCGCGAATCGATCTGAACATCAGCGCAACCACGGTTGTCAGCGTGGCGGCCTCGCTGACGCGATCGCTGGATCCACGCCGGATTGACCGGTCCCGTGTGTTGGCACGCGGGACGCCTGTGGCCTGCGCGTGGCGCAGCCGTCGAGTACATACGAACCGCGCGATCCCACCTCGACCATCTTGTACGGGATCGTGCGAGACCATTTCGAGACCTTCCGTGCGCACGCGGCCTCGCTGCGGGACCGTTCCAACCGATCGCGCTGGCCGGCTCCGACCACCAGCCTGGCCTGCAAATCGAATCCGCCAGCGTGGGCGTGACAGGGTCCCGGAGTCGAAGGGGTGATCTCTTCCGCCGACGTGCGGTTCGCGACGAATCCGAGCCGTGTGACGCATCGCGACCAGCTCGATGGGATGCTGGCCGAGCGCTTTGCCCGGCTGTCGTCGGCCGCGCTGATGGCGCGGCTCGATGCCGCGGGCATCGCCAACGCGCGGATGAACACGGTGCAGGAGCTCGCGGCGCACCCGCAGCTCGTTGAGCGCGGGCGCTGGCTGACGGTCCAGTCCCCGGTAGGGCGCCTTCGCGCGCTGGCGCCGCCCGTTGTGATGGAGGACGTCGCCCCGGTGATGAATCCAATCCCGGCCGTCGGCGAGCATACCGATGCCATCCTGCGCGAGCTAGGCCTCGACGCCGACACCATTGCCGGTTGGCGAGAACGGGGAATTGTGTAGACAACGTGGCCGCAACGATTCGAGAGAGCTGGTCGTGTTCGCTGCTGTCAGGCGGGCGCCTGCGATCACCCTCCTGTCGGAGACGCGTCATCCGGTTGAGAGTTCAAACTCAGGCCGGACCGCGCCGCGCCCCGGCTCAGGGCACCCGCAGATCGGGAACCACCGACAGCTCCAGGTACGATGGGTACCTCGCACTGTGGAGCACTGTCTGCCTGGCTGATTCCATCCGGTCGTCGGTCGCGGGATCGCCGCCAGTGTTCAAGTTCCGGGCGAGGTGCGGAAACTTGGTAGACGTGATATCCACTCGAATGCGGTTCCCTGCCCTGAAGACCGTACCCGCGTAGCCCAGATCAATCTCGTACACGTACGGCTTGTCGGGCTCGATCGGTGTCGGCGCCGATTTCGATCCCCGGCGGAAGCGCGCGCGGACGACGCGCTCCAGCACGTTCTGGGCGACGCCGTCCGGCCGCACGTCCACGAGCTTGGCCACGAAATCGGTGTCTCGGGCGGACGACGTCGCCCAGAACTTCATCTTTACCTGCCCGACCACCGGCAGGTCGCGGGCCAGCGGCGCGCTCGTGTAGACCAGCACATCGTTACGCAGTTCGAGCGTCGACTGGTCCTGTGCGCCCGACGGGAAATACGAGCCAAGCGTCACGCAACACAGGCCGCCGCCCACCGACGGGACCGGGTTCTTCGGGTCGTAGGCGAACGTGTCCTCGGGCCCGGACGATGGGCTGGACCCGTCCAGCACTCCGTCCCCGTTGCGCGTATTGGCGCGCCCGCCGCTCCGCAGATTGAACGTCAGCTTGCGCGTGCCGCCGAGCGGGAACGTCTCGCTCGTAATCCAGAAACCACCGGATTCGGTACCCGTGGCCGGCGGAACTTGGACGAAGAGCTGCACCCGTGGGTCCCGGTCGATGTCGTTCTGGACGCCCTTGACGTACCGGTCATAGAAGCGGAGCTGAAGCGCGCGCAAGTCGACTGTCGGCGCGCGATCGAAGCGCAATAGGCCGGGGCCGCCATGTCCGACGGTCTGCATTATCAGCCGCGTACCCTCGCGTGCCACCGCCGATCCGCCATGCTTCCGCACTCCCTCGAATCCCCGCACCGCTCCAATCCCGAACAAATCGGTCCAAGCGCCATGGACCAGTGCGGGAACCTTGATCCGGTCCCACTGGGCTTCGACGTCGACCTTGGCCCAGTAGGCATCATAGTTGGGATGCTCGAGCCACTCGTAGTAGTAGGGGGCCAATGTGCGGAAGTCCGGAAGGCTCGCGAGAGGCAGGCGCCACGCCCACTCCGTGAAGATGCGCGTCTTGCCCGCCGCGAGGAACTCGTTCGCCGCCCTGGAAGCCTCGACAGCGCCCATTCCTCCAGCGATCGCCTGACGGCGGAACTCGTCCGGCGCGAAGAAGTTCAGGATCCAACTCTGGGCGAACCATAAATCGAACACGCCATTCACGTAGGTCCAGTGATCGTGATAGTCGGTCGCCGTCTGGCCCGGCGCAATCGCGAGCAGATGCGGCGGCGCGGCCAGGGCAGCCTGCCACTGCGTGACGCCGAAGTAAGAGGAACCCGTCAGGCCGACCCGGCCGTCGGACCAGGACTGCGACGCGGCCCACTCGACTGCGTCATAGCCGTCGGCCTGCTCCTGGAAGATGGGGCGGAACGTGCCTTCGGATCGAAACGTCCCCCGGACGTCCTGCGTGAGACCGACGTAGCCGTGTTCGGCCCAGAACGCCATGCCCGCGCTGAGCCCCTCGAAGCAGCCGTGACCCAGGCGCAGACCGTACGGCGTTCGCTGCATGACGACCGGGTACCGGCCAGGTGCAGCCGGCAGGTACACGTCGGTGGCCAGTTGTGTACCGTCGCGCATCCGCGCGTATTCGGTACGGCAGGTAACCGTACGTCTCGCGGCCCCGGCGCCAAGTTCCCGGGGCGCCACGGTCGCGACGCTTCCCCTCTCCTGCAGGGTCCACGCCGATGCTGTACTCGCGAGAACGGCCAATCCGACGAGCCAGGCTTGCCTGCTCGTTGTTTGTCGTTTCGAAGTTCGCAGATGCGAGGACGTGGAGAATCTCTCCTGGCTCGGTCGGTCAGAGATCCCAGAGATACTGGAGCATGCCCGTGCTGTCGCCGATCCGTTCGGCCGGTACACCCATCTTGTCGAGCACCGTCAACCAGAGGTTCGTCAGCGGCGTGTCCTTCGGGTAGCGCACGTGCCGGCCTCCCCGGATCCCGCCCGCGGCTCCGCCGATCGCGAGAATCGGCAGGTCGTCGTGAAAATGGGTGTTGCTGTCGCTGATGCCCGCCCCGTACACCAGCAGCGAGTGGTCGAGCAGCGACCCGTCTCCGTCCGTCGTCGCATGCAACTTGTTCACGAAGCCCGCGAACTGCCGCATGTGATACAGATTGATCTGGCCGAGCCGGTCGAGCTTCTGCGGGTCGTTCTCGTGGTGCGAGAGCGGGTGGTGGGAATCCGGGACGCCGATCTCCGGGTAGGGTCGGCTGCTGACCTCGCGTCCCATCATGAAGGTGCTGACGCGGGTGAGGTCGGCTTGGTAGGCGAGGGCCAGCAGGTCCAGCATCAGCCGCGCGTGCTCCGCGAAGTCGGCGGGAATGCCGGCCGGCTGGTCGACGACGAGCAGTTCGCGGTTGCTCTGCTCCTCGGCCTTCTGGACGCGCCGCTCGACGTCCCGCACGGCGTCGAGGTATTCGGTCAGCTTCGTCTGATCGCCAGACGCCAGCCGGACCCGCAGGCGCGTGGCCTTGTCGCGAACCGAGTCGAGGATGCTGCGATCCCGTCGCGCGCGTGCGCGCCGCGCCGCCGGGTCGCTGCTGCCCGCGGTGCCGAACAGCCGCTCGAACACCGCCCGCGGATCGTTCTCCATCGGCAGGGGCGTCGTCGGCGTGCGCCATGCGATCGTGTTGGAGTAGGCACACGCGTACGTGCCGTCGCACGCGCCCAACAGCTCGACCGACTCCAGCGCGAGCTCGAGCGAGGCCAGCTCCGTTGTCTGCTCGAGATGGCGTGCAGCAATCTGGTCGGCCGAGACCCCCGCTTGCACGTCCGCGGCGGATGTCCGCTTGATGTGCACGCCCGTCAAGAATGTCGAGGCGCTCCGCGCGTGATCCCCACCCCCCTCGCCCGGCCGTGGAAACGCGCACCTGGTCGCCAGCCCGCTGAGCACGACCATCCGGTCGTGGTAGGGCGCCAGCGGCGCCAGTGTCCGCGGCATCTCGAATGCCGTGCCCTCGCCGGCGGGGATCCAGTACTTCATCGCCATGCCGTTGGGAACGAAGAAGATGCCGAGCCGCCGCACCGGTGCCGCCGCCGTGCGGCCCTGGGCGGTCAGCGCCGGCACCATGCCGTCGAGCAGCGGCAAGGCGATGGACGCGCCAAGGCCGCGAAGGACCGTCCGGCGCGGCAGATGCTTCTTGGTGATGATCATGGCTGCGGCGTCCTCCGCATCTGGAACGGCACACTCCGGACGATCCCGAGCACCACGTCGGACCAGCGGTAGTCGCGCGCCGACGCGTCGCGCACGATCCGTCGCACTGCAGGGGCGTCGTAGTACTCAACGCCCCGTCCGAGGGCGTACGTCAGCAGCTTCTCGGTAAAGTTCGTCACGAACTCTTCGCCCCGAGCGAGGAGCGCCCGCCGAAACGCCACCGGCCCGTCGACCGTCGTCCCGTCTGGCAGCACGGTCATCGCGTCGATCGGCACGTCCCGATCGGCCTCGCGCCACTGCCCGATGGCGTCGAAATTCTCCAGCGGAAACCCGAGCGGATCCATCCGCGCATGACAGCTCGCGCACGTCGGGTTGGCCCTGTGCTGCTCGAGCCGCTGGCGGACCGTCGTCGGCTTCGTCGTCGAGCCTTCCGGGAGCGCCGGGACGTCGGGCGGCGGCGGCGGCGGCGGTGCACCGAGGAGGTTCTCGAGAACCCACTTGCCTCGCAGCACAGGAGAGGTCCGGTTGGGGTAGGACGTGACTGTCAGGATGCTGCCGTGGCCGAGCAGGCCGCGACGTTTCTCGTCCACAAGTGTCACGCGCCGGAAGTGGCTCCCGTAGACGTTGGGAATCCCGTACAGCTCGGCGAGCCGGTTGTTGACGAACGTGTAGTCGGCCCGGAGCAAGTCGAGGACGCTCCGATCGTCGCGGAACTGACTCTCGACGAACAGCTCGGTCTCGCGAGCGAACGCCTCGCGCAGGTTCTCATCGAACTCCGGGAACTCCGCGACGTCGGGCGAGTGGAGGCGCACGTTGCGCACGAGCAGCCACTGGCTCGCGAAACTATTGACCATCGCCGACGCCCGCGAGTCGGCCAGCATGCGGCGAACCTGCCGGGCCAGGACGCCGGCATCCTTCAGCCTGCCGCGCTCAGCGAGCGTGAGCAGTTCCTCGTCGGGAATCGTGCTCCACAAGAAGAACGACAGCCGCGAGGCCAGCTCGACGTCGCTCAACTGGTATACCGTCCCAGGCTTCAAGCCATCTGGGTCCTGCTCGAGCCGGAAGACAAACTCCGGGTCGACCAGCAGGCGCTCCAGCGCCAGTTGTATGCCTCGTTCAAACGAGCTCTCGAGGCGCCCGGCGTCGTAGGACTGGAGGAGCGTCTCGACGTCGAGCTCCGTCACCGGTCTGCGGTAGGCGCGCCGCGCGAGCGCCTGCAGGATCGACGCCGCGCAGCCTCGCTCCTGCTGAGCCACCGTGGGGTAACAAACGAAGATCCGCCGCCGACTTGGTGTGTCCACCGGGACTGTGCCGCCGTACGGACCCGAAATCTGCACGTGGTCGACTCCCGGCCAGTTACTTCGGCTACGGCGATCGTCGCCCGCGCGGCTGAGCGCTCCCTCTACTACCGAAGAGTCCTTCAGAAACGCCACGCCCACGACGCGTGTGCCCGCCCTGGCGGCGAAGCGGACTTCGAAGGCATCGTCGGCCGTGGTGTCGTACAGGTAGCGTTGCAAGATGTCGGGCCGGTTCGGAGGGAGAGAAACCCCCGATGTGTACGTGATGCCCTTCATCTCCTCCAGCCCGCCGAGCGTAAAGCGCTGGAGCGGAACGCCGTTGAGCCGCACTTCGAGCTGGTCGCCCTTGTCGAGTCCGATGATGACGTCGCTCCGCTTCATCCGGATCTTGACGGCGTACTCGCCGTCGAGCGGGAAGGTGTGCCGGATGGCGATGCCGCCGCGGGTGCCGAAGGGCAGCGCGTCGTTCATCCGACCCTCCTGTCGCAGCAGCCGCGACACCTGGTACCGCGCGATCGCGGGGCTGAGATCGGGATCGCCGACCGCGAGCCGACTGATCTTGGTCGCCGCCGTCATGTAGCGCTCCAGCAGCGCGGGCGCCATGGACAGGACGTCGGCGTTGTTGTCGAAGCCGTATCCCGAGTCATCGGGTGGCAACAGCGCGCGGCCATCGACTTCCAGATCGAGAAGCGCCCGTATCGCGCCGACGTACTCGGTGCGGTTCAATCGATGGACGGCGGGCCGCCCCGGGTTGGGGCTGGCGGCTGCAGCGCGATCGAGCGCCGCCTCCAACTCGTGCGTGAAGCGCGCGACCGGGGCTTTATCAGGTCTCGCCCGTCCCGCCGGCGGCATCTGTCCGCTCTGGACCTTCCGCAGAACCTTCTCCCAGAGAGCGGCGTCCTGACCGACCTCGTCGGTGTCGACCGACTCGAGGACCAGGCCGGCAGTCTTCAGCGTGGCGTTGTGACAGGCAAGGCAGTAGTTCTTCAGCAGATCGAGCCGCCCATTTGCCTCGTCACGCGCCCGAGTAGCTTGCGGCAGGACCGGTGTCGGCGACCGGTCCTGGAGTGCCGCGTTGGCCATGGCCACCGGGCTGGTCCGCGTGACCGCACTTGGGTCGCCGCTCAGACTTGGCAGCGCCACAGCGGTGGCCGCTATGGCGGCGATCAACGCCCGGGCCGGCGTGCTGGTCGGCATTTGCACCCGTTCGTCCCGCGGCTGCCGAGGGCAAACTCGAAACCGTAAGACCGTAGCAGCTTATACCTTACACGTCCCCGATTCCACATCCCTCGTTTTCGGGATATCGTTAGCACGGCATCCTGGAGGCCGATGTCGGGAGGCGTCATGCCGACGAGTGGTTTGGGCCGGGGCGCAATGGCCGTCGTGCTGGTGCTGGCCGTCGAGGCGGGGCCGGCCGCGCAGCGCGACCTTCGGCTCGCGAATGCGGCGGAGCGGCGTGACTGGACCGCGGTGAAAGCACTGCTCAGCGGCGCGGTGGATCCACGAACGCCGCAGGGCGATGGCGCGACCGCCCTCCACTGGGCGGCGCACTGGAGCAATCTCGAGATCGTCGACCAGCTCCTCCGTGCCGGCGCCGACGTCGACCCCGTCAACGACCACGGTGTGACACCGCTTGCGCTGGCCTGCGAGAACGGGCATGCGGCCATTGCCGGCCGCCTGCTGGACGCCGGCGCGAACCCGAACGCGGTGCTGCCCGTTCAGGGCGAGACCGTGCTCATGACCGCGGCCCTGGCAGGCAGTGTCGAGATCGTCACGATGCTGCTCGATCGCGGCGCCGCCGTCGACGCTAGAACGAGGCAGTCGGGGCAGACGGCGCTGATGTGGGCCGTCTCGGAAAACCATCACCAGATCGTGGGCCGGCTGGTCGAACGTGGCGCCGATGTCCACGCCCGCTCCGCGTCCGGGTTCACGCCGATGCTGTTCGCCGCGCAGCAGGGCAACATCGAGATCGCCCGGATGCTGATGGCGGCCGGCAGCGGGGTGAATGCGGACCGGGACGGCCCCGCGCCGCTGATGGTGGCCGTCGGCAGCGCGCAGATCCCCTTCGCGCTCTTCCTGCTCGAGCAGGGTGCCGATGCGAACGCCTCGAACCGGGATGGCGAAACCGCGCTCCATGCCGCCATCTCGATCGGCGGGAGGCGCGTCGGCTTCGACCCCGACGCCGTCATCAAGGAACCTGCGGACAAAGCAGTGCTCATCCGGGCCCTTCTGGCCCGCGGTGCGAATCCGAACGCCCGGGCGATGCGGGTGCCTCTTCGCTCCAACACCGCGGCGGGGTCCGGCCTGGGCCCCGAATCCCCAGACAATTTCGGCGTCGCTCGAAGCCGGCGGGGCGCTACGCCGTTCTGGGTGGCGGCCGAAAATGCCGATACCGCGCTGATGCGGATTCTGGTCGAGGCCCGCGCGGATCCCACCCTGACCACCGACGACAAGACGACGCCGTTGATGGCGGCGGCAGGTCTGGGTCATGGAGGCGACCGGTACGAGCGATTCTGGTCGAGTGCCAGGGCGGTTGAGGCCGTCAGGTTCCTTGTCGAGCGCGGTGCCGATGTCAACGCACGCAACCAGGCGGGGTTCACGGCGCTCCACGGCACGGCGTTCGTCGGCGCCGACGCGGCCGCCGAGCACCTGGTCCGGCACGGCGCCAGCCTGAATGCGCAGGATTTCATCGGCCGCACGCCGTACCGCATCGCAGAAGGTCACAAGGGCGGGGGGATGTCCTTCGTCGCACGGCCAAGCACCGCCGCGCTGCTCACGCGTCTGGGCGCCGACCCCTCGTTGGGACCGCACTTCAACGACACCGAACGCGAGCTTGCCCAGGCGCGTTGACTCCCTGCGCGGGCCAGGTGGGGATGCCGCGTATCCACGCCCTTTCGCGCGATGTGTGCGCATCAACAAATGTCCCGGAGGCGGGCCGATTGTCTCGAAGTGCGCTGCGGCGCGCCGGACCGGTTGGCCTATGATGAGCGACGGGAGGCAAGCAATGAAGGGGCTCGTACGTGGTCTGGCGACGATCGCCCTCGTCGGCGCCGGCGCCGCCCAAACGGGTGCGCACGTGTTTCAGCGGGAAGGGCTGTCATCCACTGGACAACCCGCCGTGACACGAGAGGTGTACGACCGCTGGAAGACTGAGTTGTCGAACTGGGGCCGATGGGGCCAGGACGACACGCTGGGGGCGCTCAACCTCGTGACGCCCTCGAAACGAAAGCAGGCGGCGGCCCTCGTCAGGGACGGCGTCACCGTGTCGCTCGCGGCGCCTGCGGACTTTCAGAAGGGCGCCGGGCCGAGCGGCGTGGCGCCCTATGAGCTGGTGGTCACGTCGAGGGGACCGACCGGCGCCGGCGATCGGATGAACATCGCCTATCACGGCAACGCGGTGACGCATCTGGACGCGTTCGGGCACCGGTTCTTCGACGGCAGGATGTACAACGGCTTCTCGTGGGAGGAGCTCACGAAGTCGGACAGCCGCAAGCACGAGTCGGTCTACGATGTGCGCGACGGGATCCTCATGCGCGGCATCCTCATGGATATCGCCCGGTTGAAAGGCGTCGACTACCTCGAACCGGGCACGCGCATCTATGTCGAAGACCTGGAGGCGTGGGAGAAGAAAGCGAAAGTCAAGGTCTCTCCCGGAGATGCCCTCCTCGTGCGCACGGGACGATGGCAGTTCGAGAAGAGGAACGGCGGCCCGGGAAAAACGTTCGCGGGACTCGATCCCTCGGTGATCCCCTGGCTCAAGACGCGGGACATCGTGCTCATCGGTGGCGAAGATTCGCAGGACGCCACGCCGCCGCTCCCCGGCTTGCCGCCGCTGGCGGTTCACGATTTCTGTCTGGTCACGCTCGGGGTGCACACACTGGACAACGCCGATCTCGACCGGCTGGCGGCGGCGGCCGCCGCGCGCAACCGCTGGGAATTCATGCTTGTCGTGGCGCCGCTGGCGGTGCCCGGCGCGACCGGCTCGCCGTTCAATCCGATTGCGGCGTTCTAATGTCCCGGTCTGGATACAGGGTGACGCCACCAATTACGCGGTCGGGACGCTAGAATCCGGACGCACCCACATTCCTCTGTCGTTGTCGCGCCTCGACGGCGCCCCTGTATTCGTCCTCGGCCAGATAGATGAGGTCGATGTAGACGAGGTTCATCTCGTCGTTCGAACGCTGGCCGTACCCCACCCAGTTCTTCGGGTCGGGATTGTGGCGGTTGGCCGGCGAGTTGTCGAACCAGGTCGTGCTGTGCACGATTGTGCCGGCCGGCACCAGCGGCGCCGCGTCGTCCTCGTAGGCGTAGAGGATCTGCCAGCCGAAATCGTATCGGCTGAGACAGTTCAGGATCTCCTTGCGCATGTCCGGGTAGATCAGCTCGACGCAGTTCTTCTTGCCGCGATTGTGCATGTGCGGCCCATAGGCCAGCAGCCGCGCGGGCCGCTCCAGCTTGGAGTACGAATCGAACCGTACGTCGTCGGCGCCCGCCGGAATGTCCAGATCCGCGTGGTTCCCGAAGACGTCCGAGCGCAGCACGTGCTTCGGCACGTGGCCCTTCGGGTAGAACACGAACCCGACACTCGTCCGGTCGCGCACTGGATCGCCAATCGAGTGGTAGTGCATGTGGAAACTGATGCGCCCGCCTGCTTTCAACAGCTTGCCGGTGCCGTCTGGATAGATGTCGCCGTACTTGCCCACGGAGTACTGCTCGAGCGGCGTACCGGCGTTCTCGGGCTCCCCGTCCTGGACGACCCAGGCGTTGCCGTGGTGCACGACGCGCCTGTCTCCCGGCTTCACTTCGATGGCCTTGATGTAGCGGTCTTCCGCGAGCGGCAAGTCCGCCATGTAGTAACCCCACCAATCGGATCCATCGGCGGGCACGACGTGCGCGATGGGCATCGACACCACCAGGTCCGGCTGGCCGATGTGCCACCGGTCCGCTTCGTCGGGGAACTGGAGCGGAGCCGGCAGGTCGGCGGGATCGCCCTTCGGCATCCCCTCGTCGACCCACTGGCCGATGGCCGTGATTTCTTCCTCGCTCAAGGAGGGGTTGTTCTTGAACCGCTGGATGCCCACCGTCTGGTCGATGAACCACGGCGGCATCTCGCGGTTCGACACCCGGCGCCGGATGGCCCGCGCCCAGGGCCGCACGTCCTCGTACGTCATCAACGACATCGGCGCAATCGAGCCCGGATGGTGACATTTCTGACACGAGCGCTGCAGGATGGGCATCACATCTTTGGTGAAGGTGACCGCCCGCCGACGCCCTGCTGGCCCCGGCTCCTCTTGCGCCGCCCCGGCCGAGGTGATCACCACGACGGCGAGGCCCGCGAGGATGACCCGAACGTCAGCTCTGAAGGCGAGGCGCCTGACCGCCGTGTTTCTCATCGCTTCCTCCTGATTGCCGGCACCAAAGGATTCTACAACTCTCGGCGGAACCCGGCCTCACCGCGTCCGCCTCATGCAGCTGGCTTCACCACGACTGTCACGTCCACCGAATCGAGCAGGATCCCATCGTCGGCGTAGGCGCGGATCACGTAGGTACCGGGCGTGCTGAAGCTCGCCTTCGTGACGGCCCGACCACCAGCACCCTCGGCGATGGGCTGCCGCATGGGATCAAAAGTGACCGTTCCAGGCCCTCGGTGATGGACCCAGATCACGCCGAGCCTCCACGAGGGATCCAGTCTGACTACGGCCTGACCCATAGGTGATGTAGGCGGGCCTGCGGCCGCCGCGCCAGATCCGGATCGCGACCGAGGGCTCGGTGGCGGCAGACCGTCGTCGCTGACCGACACCGTCAGGGCAACCGGCTGCCCCAGCGTCACCGTCTCGGTCCCGGCGCCAACCAGCTTCACCGAAGGCGGTCGATTGACCGGCTCGTCGATTCGGCGGAGCAGCGTGGTCCGGCGATTCTGCTCGTACGCCTGCGGACCGATCTCCCAGACGGGCAGCAGCGAGCCGTAGGCTTTTTCCGTTCGGCCGTGGGACGTGAGTATCCAGACGAGTTCCCGCGTCCCCCAGTCTTTCGGAACGGGCACTCTGAACATGAACTGCTGACGGCGTGGATAGAAATGCGTCGGTTGACCTCGATCCGCCTCCCCCGGCTCGAACAGGTTACCCGGCCCCACGGGAACGATCGGCTCTTCCTCCAGGTTCCGGTTGAAGTAGCCGAAGACCATCGTGAAAGTCCCGTCGGCGTTCCGTTCCCATCCCTCATACACAGGTACAACGTTCTGGCCCCTCGCGTGAACGATCTGGGCGACGGCATGATCGGCGGCTGTAAGAGCACTCAGAAGCCCGACCGCCCACGCCAGCCGCAGATTCGTGATCATGACACTGGTACGATAGCGCAATGTGCCGAGGACTTTCGAGGGGCTGCTCTCAGGCAGCCGGCGCGCCTGCAGGCCCGTGTCGAGTGACGCCACCGCGGCTCGGGCCGCGTCCGGCGAGTCTGCAACCCGGCCCTGCGGACACGCGTTCAGGCCGCAGAAGAGGTTTTGAACCGCGCGCCGATCAGAAGTCGAGCTGGAACGCGAACTTGGCGAGCCGACCCGGCATGATGACCTGCGGAGACCACAAGCTGCCAGCACCGGTCGTCGCCGCGCTGAACCCCGGTTCCTCCTGCACGCCCGTGTTCGCGTTGAACACGTTATACAGGTCGAACATCCCGCGGAAGCGAAGGTTGCGCGGTCCGCGGAAGATCTTCGTGAACCGGACGTCGAACTGCCGGAAGCGGTCTCCGTAGACCGTGCCCGGAGTCAGGACGTTGACCGTCTGCTGGCCGAGCACCGCCGGCCGTCCCAGAATCGCGGCGATCGCGGCGCCAGAGTAGGTCACCCTGGCCTGTCGCTCCGGACCGGGCTGGTCCTGATACGTTGCGGCTATCTGGACGTCGTACGGCAGCGTGTAGGACCCGATCAGCTTGACCTGGGTCTGCCAATTCTGCTTGGTCGCGCAGTAATCGAGTGGAACCGGTCCCCACGGTATGGCGCTGTTTCCTCCAGGGGCAAGGTTTGGCAATTGTGTTTCGGGCAAGCTGTTGGCAATGCTGCACCGATCGGTCTCGAGCCGGCCGATGTTCATGCCCCCTTGAATGAGAATCTTCTGCACGCGTGCGTCGACCGTCAGGTCGAAGCCGTTGTAGAGCTGTTCCCAGCCGCCGAACTCGTTCACGCTGGTCCAGTAGTTTTGGGGCGAAGCGGACGCCGTCGGCTTTCGGTCGAAGAGGGTGATCATCCTGCCGGCAACGGATCCCAGCCGAGGATCGTTGGGCACCATCACCTGGAAGCGATCGAAGTCGCTCGCCGAGAGCGTGCGGTCGTCGAGCACGGCGAAATTCCTCCATGTCCGGCGGAAGTACCCGAAATCGACCGATACGTTGGGTGCCAGCTCGTGCTGGATGCTGGTCGTGAACTCCACGTTTGCAGCCCGATTGCCCCATCCGAAGGCGAAGTCCTCGTCCAGGAAGGTGTTGATGACCGGCTGGCCGAACGCGAGATTCGGATTCGCGTTGAGGAGCTCGCCGTTGGGCGCGGGGTTCAGCGGATCGCCCTGCACGATGCCGTCGCCCGCGATGCACACGACGCTGGTGCCGATGCAGCCGTTGTCGGTGAACGTGCGGTTCATAACACGGTTGACGATGACGGGGTTGGTCAGCTGGCCCCAGTCGGTCGATTCGCGCTTGCCGTACCGGCTGATCGACGCCTTCAGCGCCGTCTTGCCGGTGCCGAAGAGGTCGTAGGCCGCGCCGAGCCTCGGCTGGATATCGTAGAACGAGGCGACGGTCTTGGCCTGGATCGGAAACGCTTGTCGTACCCAGGTCGTGACCGGACGGACCTGATCGGGATATCCCACCCGAGGATTCTCGAAGCGCGCCCCGGCGTTCACGGTGAGCCGGCCCAGGTTCCACTGATCCTGCGCGTAGAGGCCGAGAGATGTCGTGGAATTGATCTCGGACGAAGAGCCAAAGAACGAGGCCTGGATCGGCGCGCTGCCCAAGACGGTGTAGCTCGTCCAGTTCGACTCGCTGTTCTGAACCGTCTGAGTCCACTGCCTCAGGAAGCTCCCGCCGAACTTGAAGTTGTGTCGACCCGTGACATAGGAGGCCGCGCCGCGCACCTCCTGGATGTCCTTCGGGCTGTCTCGATCGGTGGCGCCGCTCAACCATCCGCTCATGTTGCGGTGCGCAATCGTCGGCCCGAGTTGGAGGATGCCCGGGAGCGTGGTGATCGCGCGGGCCGCGGGTAAGAATGTCCACTTGATGGGATGTTTCGAGTAGCCGGCTTCGAAGAGCAACCGGTTGGTGTGCGGCCGGGTCCAGTTGACCTGGTAGGTGTTGGTGTCGATGTTTGAGACGATGGACGCGTCAGGCGCGACGAAGATCGAGCCGAGCGTGCGGCCCTGGAGGTACACGTCCTGGTCGGTGAAGCTGTTCGTGTAATAGAACCGCACCTTGTCCTTGCCCGTCGCCTGCCAGGTCAGGTTGATGCCCTGCTCGCGGGCCGTGGACGTATCGAGCGAGCGCGAATTGAGGTTTGGCCTGTAGACGAGCGCCCCGCGAGTGGTTTCGTTGTAGACGCCGGTCGGGAAGATGAACGCCCGTTGCGAGGTGTGTCCGGCGAAGAACCACAGCTTGTCTTGGACGATGGGTCCACCGATGTTCGGGTTGAACGACCACACTTGATCGACCACCGTTGGGTCGGCCAAGCCGAGCGACCTGAGGCGGTCGTCGATGTTGTTCGCCTGCAGCCCTGGCCATGTGCCGGTTGCGAAGAACTGCCCGCTGAACCTGTTGGAGCCTTCCTTGGGGATCATGTTGATGCGGACGCCGCCGGTCGCGATTTCGGCGGCGTTCCCCGAGAACTGGAACTGCATCTCCTCCATGTTCGTGTCGGGGAAGAAGGCGAGGTTGGCGCCCTGGCTGAAGGCGTCGCCGACGTCCAGACCGTTCAGATCGAGCTGCTGATCTTCGTGGTTGCCGCCGTGGATCGACATGCGCTGGCGGCTCTGGACCGACATGCCGCCCTGGTCCTGGCCGAGGGGCGTGCCCCAGTGCTCGCCGCCGACCATCCCGGGCACGAGGAGTCCGTAGCCCGTAATCGACTTCCCGCTGGGGATGCTGTCGATGACCTCGCGGCTCATGACCTGCTGCTGGTTCACGTTCCGCAGGTCCACGACCGGGCTTGCGCCCGCCACGGTGATCGTCTCGCTCACGGAGCCGACGGCGAGCTTTGCGTTGATGTCCGCCGTGAACCCCACGGTCAGCCGGACCCCTTCGCGGACGACGGCGCTGAACCCCGAGAGCGTGAACGTCACGGTGTAGGTGCCCGCCTGCAGACCGACGATCGAATACTGTCCCTGATCGTTTGTCGTGACGGTGCGGACCTTTTCGATCAGGGCCGGGCTCGCGGCCTCGACGGTCACGCCCGGAAGAACGGCTCCTGTCGTGTCGGACACGGTGCCGCTGATCTCCTGCGCGGAGGCTAGACCGGGGATTGCCAGCAGGTAAACAAGTCCGGCGACAAACGTCCACGCCGGTATGTGGGCGCGACGCGTCGCCCCACCACTCCAGAAAGCCCGTACCATGTACCCTCCTGTTTCAGTTCTGTGATCGACAACCTGGGTTCGTACGCAACGAACCTGCAAACACCTGGGACCCGACGCGCTGTTCAGGTTATCGTCGGTCACGATGCCTCCTGCTTGGTTTGGGTCCCACGAGGGCCCATGAGACAAGAACGGGACGACGCGAAACGACGCGACAGACTGCTACAAATGATCCGTTAGGCTAAATTTTGCCGACAGGGAAAGTCAAGGCAAATGACGCCCTGAAAGCGATGGGCACCTGGCAACGCGGCCCGTCTACTGCTGCACGACGCCCGCACCGCGGACGCTGATTCGCACCTCAGTGATCGTTGAAAGCGCGGTGTCGCTCGCCCGGGCCCTGATCACGTACTCCCCAGGTGTCGTGAAGGTCGCCGTGACCGCCGCTCGGCCGCCTTCTTGGACTTCGCTGAGGGGGGGATCGAACACCACGCCAGCCGGGCCGCGCCACACGAGCCAGGCGACCGTCAGGCGCGTCCGGGCCGTCGGGCGACGTCGCTGCAGCTGCGGGACATTGACCGGCACTTCCTGTGCGCTCTGGGGGCGGAAGGCGGGTGGGTTCTCGGAGTTGCCGCCGCGCCGGGGCTTGCCTGGCAATGGAAGCCCATCATCGGAGACTGTCGCGGTCAGCGCGAGGGGCCCCGGTTGCGAGAGGACGGACACGGCCTCGACGGCCAGTGTCGGGGGCGCATTCCTTTGCGCCGGCGTGCCCCCGTCGTCGGCGGCGCGCCTCCCGCCGGCGTCGATCTCCCACTCGGGCTGCAGCCAGGCCACGGCCCGGTCGGTCTTGCCGCGGACCGTCAGCGTCCACACCAGCTCCTTCTTGCCCCAGTCGCCCGGAACGATCACGGAAAAAACGCTGCGGTTGAAGGCCGGATAGAAGTAGGTGGGCTGACCCCGGTCCCTGGGGCCCGGATCGAAATAGTTCTCCGGCCCGACCGGCACATGCAGCTCTTCCACATAGTTGCGGTTGAGGTACCCGAAGTGCATCGTGAAGCTGCCGTCGGGATTCTTGGACCAGCCCTGGAACACCGGCTGGACGTTCTGTCCGGAACTGAACTTGATGTCTCCACCGAGGTGACGTCCGCCCGGCTGGGCGCGCAGCTGGATCGTCAGGACTGCCAGCAACACCGCCACACCAAGGAGCCATCCCTGGCGGCTTTCCATGTTCACCTCTCGCGCTCGGTGTTCGGGCGTTAACCGACGGCGGCTCTTGCGCACAGGGGCCGGCTCCGGACGGCGTCCGGGTCTCAGGATCGATTCGCGTCCGGGTCCGCTACGGCTTTCGCTGAGCGACGGGCACGGCAGCCGTCTCCCGGAGCGCTTTGCGCGCCGCCAGCTCCTGTTTGTACTCGTCTTCGGTCAGATCGACCCAGCCCACCCAGGCGAAGCCCATGTCATCGATGGTGCGATCGCCGTACCCCACCCAGACGTTCGGATCCGGGTTGTTTTTGTTGGCCACGGTGTTGTCGTGC
>CAZCEL010000029.1:0-20146 GCA_964497175.1 uncultured Bifidobacteriaceae bacterium | reverse complement strand
ACGTGCACGCCGAGCCGGACGACACCGCCACGTCGTTGATCCCCATCAGCAGCGACTCGCCCTCGACATATGCGAAGCTGATATTGAGGTTGTGCGGTAGCCGGTGCTCGACGGACCCGTTGATGTAGATTTCGCCGAGTCCCTTATGGAGCTTGTCGTTCAGGCGATCCCTGAGTGCGCCGAGCCGCGCCGCGTCGCCGGTCATTTCCAGCCGGCACAGCTCCGCGGCCTTCCCGAATCCGACGATGCCCGGCACGTTGAGCGTGCCCGAGCGCATGCCGCGCTCGTGGCCGCCGCCGTCGATGAGCGGCGCCAGCAGCACGCGCGGGTTGCGGCGCCGCACGTACAGGGCGCCGACGCCCTTGGGGCCGTACATCTTGTGCGCGCTCACCGAGGCAAGGTCGACCTTCAGGTCGTTCACCGCGAAGGGAATCTTGCCGACCGCCTGTACGGCGTCGGTGTGAAACAGAATCCCCTTCTCCTTGGCGAGGGCACCAATCTCGGCAATCGGCTGGACGACGCCAATCTCGTTGTTGGCCGTCATGATCGTGATGAGAATGGTCTTGTCCGTGATCGCGCCGCGCAGATCGGCGAGACGAATGAGGCCGTCCTTCTGCACGGGCAGGTACGTCACACGGTAGCCCTGCTTCTCGAGCCGCTTGCACGTGTCGATGACCGCCTTGTGCTCGGTCACGCACGTGATGATGTGATGCCCTTTCTCGCGATACATCTCGGCGACGCCCTTGATCGCGAGGTTGTCGGACTCGGTCGCACCGCTGGTGAAGACGATTTCCTTGGGACTGGCACCGATCAGGTCGGCCACCTGCTTGCGGGCCTTCTCGACCGCCTCCTCGGCCTCCCAGCCGAAGGGGTGGTTCCGGCTCGCCGCGTTGCCGAACTGCTGGGAGAAATACGGGGTCATCGCCTCGACGACCCGTGGATCGACAGGGGTCGTCGCGTGATAGTCCATGTAGATGGGAAGCTTGATAGTCATGCGTCTCTCATACCTGCGTGTGCAGCACCGCCGGACGCGAAGCGGCCGGCGAGGGCGGCACGTCCATGGCCAGCTCGGCGATGGTGCACTCGCCGAGCGCCGCGAGAATGCGTTCCCGGACCCGCCACAGCCCGTCGCGGACATTGCACTTGGCGAACTGTTCGCAGGCCCCTTCGTCGGCCGACGAACACGCCGTCACCGTCACCGGGCCGTCGATCGCCTGAATCACGTCCGCCACTGAAATCTGGGTGGGCGACCGTGCCAGCTTGTATCCCCCGTGCGTCCCCTGGTGCGAGGCCAGCAGGCCGCGGCGGACGAGCCGCTGGAGCACCTTCGCCATGAGCTCGACCGGGATGTCATACTTCGCGGCAATCTCGCGTGCGCTCGCTGCGCCCCGGTCCGCCCGAAGCGCCAGGTGCTTCATGGCGATCAGAGCGTAGTCAGCCTTCTTGGACAGCCTCAACATATCCGACCGTCTGGGTCCTATTTTAGTATTTCGGCTGGGTTGGATCAACCTTGTCGATCCAAGCCAGGATCCCGCCCTGCAGATTCAGCACGCGCCTGAAGCCCACCGACCGCAGAAAGTCCGCGGCCTTCGCGCTCCGAGCCCCCATCTTGCACTGCATGACGAGCTCCTCGTCCGGGTCGAGCTCGGCGTACCGGCGCGGCAGCTCGCCGAGCGGGATGAGCTGAGAGCCCTGGATGCGGTTGATCTGGTACTCGTTGGGCTCGCGCACGTCGATGATGCGCAGGGGATCGCCCCGATCGAGCCGCTGCTTGAGCTCAACGGCCGAGATCTCGAAGCCATTGGAGGCCCCGGGGGCCACGGCCTCAGTCGCCGCGCGCAGGCCGCAGAACTGCTCGTAGTCGATGAGCCTGGTGACCGTCGGGTGCGTTCCACACACCGGGCAGTCTTCGTCCCTGCGGAGCTTCAGCTCGCGAAACCGCATCCTGAGCGCGTCGTAGATCAGGAACCGGCCGATGAGCGGCTCGCCAATTCCAGTAATCAGCTTGATCGACTCGGTCGCTTGAATCACGCCGATGATGCCGGGCAGCACGCCGAGGACGCCGCCCTCCGCGCAGCTTGGGACGAGCCCGGGCGGCGGCGGCTCCGGGTACAGGCAGCGGTAGCACGGACCATCCTTGGTCGAAAACACCGATGCCTGCCCCTCGAAGCGGAAGATGCTGCCATACGCGTTCGGCTTGCCGAGCAGCACGCATGCGTCGTTGGTGAGATACCGCGTGGGAAAGTTGTCGGTGCCATCCAGAATCACGTCGTACGGCTCGAACAGCTTCAAGGCGTTCTCCGACGACAGCGCGGCCTCGTAGGTGAGCACCTCGACGTTGGGGTTGATCGCGCGCAGACGATCCCGCGCCGATGCGAGCTTCGAGCGTCCCACGTCGGGGGTGCCGTGGATGATCTGGCGCTGCAGGTTGCTGAAATCGACCACATCGAAGTCCACGAGGCCAATCGTGCCCACGCCGGCCGCGGCAAGGTACATCGCGGCGGGCGACCCCAGGCCGCCGGCGCCGATGCAGAGCACACGCCCCTGCTTGAGTCGGCGCTGGCCGTCCATGCCCACCTCGGGCATGATGAGGTGCCGGCTGTACCGCTTGATCTCCTCGTTGGTGAGCGTCGGGAGCATGGTGTCGGTCGCTCCGCCTGCCACCGACGGGATGATGCTGATCGTGTCGCCCGGCGACACGGGCGTCTGCTCCTTCTGCAGATATCTCACATCCTCGTCGTTGAGGTACACGTTGACGAAGCTCCGAAGCTTGCCCTGCTCGTTGTACAGATGCGACTTCAAGCCTGTGTACTTACGGGTCAGGTCCGTCAGCAGCTCGCCGATCGTGCGGCCCTCGGCCTCGACGGCCTCCTGCTTATCCGTGTACGGCCTGAGCGGTGTCGGAATCAGTATTCTCGTCGCCATTGAGATCGCCCTCTTCGAAACTCGAACGGTCATCCCTGAGAAACCACACGGTCATGTCGCGAGAGGCTCCCGACATCACCGACACGATGATGTACGCGAAGGTTGGCCACCCGTGATCCAGATCGTACTGCGACGGGCGCGCCGGGTGGTCCGGGTGCGAGTGATAGAAGCCCAGCAGCTCGGCGCCCATCTGGCTCGCGCGCCGCTCGGCCTCCCGGTAGTCGACCGGGCGAACCAGGAACCGCCGGCGCGGCCCTTCCTCGGTCGTGTTCGGCAGCGCAACCGTCGCCGTGACCCGCCCCGCACGCCCCACGAGCGCACCGCAGCACTCGTAGGGAAACGCTTCCTCGCCGTGCCGCCGAATCGCCCCGGCCACGCCCGAATCGAGACGCACAGAACGCTCAGTCATCGGTCGTCCAGAACGCCTCGCTCAAGTACTTCTCCGCGCCGTCGGGAAAGACGGTGACGACAACGCCCGAGGCCAGGCGGGCGGCGACCGCCAGTGTGGCGGCCAGCGCCGCGCCGGAGGAGATGCCGACCATCAGACCCTCTTCCCGCGCCAGACGCCGCACGAATCGATGCGCGTCCTCCGTGCTCACTTGCAGATCCTCGTCGGCCAGCGTCGGATCGTAGATGGCGGGCACCAGCGCCGACGCCATGTGCTTCAGCCCTTCGAGCCCGTGAAACGGCGATTCGGGCTGGAATGAGATCAGCCGGATGGCGGGATTGAAACGGCGCAGCGCCCGGCCTGTGCCGACGAACGTACCGCTCGTACCCAGGCCGGCCACAAAGTGGGTCACCCGGCCCGCGGTCTGCTCGATGATCTCGGGCCCCGTCCCCTCGAAATGCGCACGCCAGTTTCCCTCGTTGCTGTACTGATCCGGATAGAAATACTCGGCGGGATGCTCCGCCACCAGTTGCCGTACCGCCCGAATGGCGCCGTCAGTGCCCTCGAGCGGGTTGGTCAGCACCAGCTCGGCGCCAAACGCACGCAGGATCAGCTTCCTCTCAGGGCTGGCGTTCTCCGGCAGGAACAGCTTCACGGTGTAGCCGCGCGCCGCACCAACCATCGCGTAGGCGATGCCGGTGTTCCCTGAGGTCGCGTCGACGATGGTGAGGCCTGGCTTGAGGCGACCGGAGGTCTCGCCGTCGGCAATCATCCGCGCCGCGGCACGATCCTTCACCGATCCACCAGGATTCTGCCATTCCGCCTTCGCGTACAGCTCAACGCCCGGCGTCTCCCGCTCGAATCGCCGCAGCCGCACCAGCGGCGTCCGGCCGATGAGGTCCAGCACCGAGGACGCGGTCCGATCGGTCACCGACGAGGGGGCTGACGACATGATGTGCGACCGTTGCAGTCCGAATTATAACAATTGCCGGAACGCTACCATACTGACACGTGCCCCCTCCGATCGAGCCGGATTCGGCCCCACGGCCACCCTCAGCAGGCGGTTGGCTGTTTCGACACCGGACCTGGCTGCCGTTGCCCATCATTGCCGCGCTCCTTGTCGTTCCTGCCGAACCGTCGGACCCTCGGCTCGTCGCGGGGCTGTTCTGGACCGGGGCGGTGGTGGTGGCGGTGGGCGAGGGGCTGCGCCTGTGGGCAGTTGGTCACATCGGCGTCATCTCGCGCACACGCAGCGACCGTCTGGGTCCCCTCGTGGTCAGCGGTCCCTTCTCGATCGTCCGCAATCCCCTCTATATCGGAAACATCCTGCTGTGGCTGGGCCTGACAGTCAGCGCGCGGCTGCTGTGGCTCGCGCCAGTCGTCACGCTGCTGCTCGCGCTGCAGTACCGCGCCATCGTCGCGTGGGAGGAGCACCTGCTGGCCCTGCGGCTCGGGGATGACTATCGTCAGTACGCGGCACACGTGCCGCGTTGGATCCCACGCATGGGCCGGACCAGGCGACAAGGCAGCGCGCGCGGTGCGGGCGAGTCCATGGCTCCCCGCTTCTCGTGGCGAGACACGCTGTTCGGCGAACGCGGGACGCTCGCGGCGATCGCCGCAGGCTACGTGCTGCTGTGGGCAAAGGATCGTCTCTGATCCCGAACTACACCCATTCACCCGTCTCGCACGCGACACGAAATCCGATGCTGTAGCTGTAGGTGTCCGGGGGGACCTTGTGCCGGCAGCCGCACCGCAGCAACGCGACGTCCTCGTTCACCCACGAGCCACCGCGGACGACGCGCAGCGTGCCGCCTGGCGGTCCGGCGGGATCCTGCGGTTCGCAGACTGCATAGTAGTCAGCGGCGTACCAGTCGGATACCCACTCCCAGACATTGCCTGACATGTCGTACAGGCCGTACCCGTTGGGCGCGTACGCGCCGGCGGGACGAGTGCCCCGGGCGCGCTTGTCGGCCTCATCGGCGAGAAAGTTGGCCCTCGAGGCATCGATCTCGTTACCCCAGGGATAACGGGCGGACTCGAGCCCGCCGCGCGCGGCCTTTTCCCATTCGGCCTCGGTCGGCAGGCGAACCGTGCGCCCGAGCACCTGCGATAACCACCGGCAGTAGGCCTTGGCATCGTCGCACGTGACGAGCACGACCGGGTGCGTGCCACGACCTGCTGGTGGCTGATCGGAGTCCCAGCCGTAGGGCGCCGAGAGCTCGGTGAAGAGGTCCTCGTGGCCGAGGGTGGCGATGAGCGGGAGATCGCCAACCGACGGGCGTCGGTGCCCCGTGGCACGAACGAAATGACCGTACTCCGCCTGGGTCACCGCGAATCGAGCGATCCACAACTCACCCACGTGGACGCGGTGAACCGGCCGCTCGTCATGAGCAGCGTCCGCGGAGCCCATGAGAAACTCTCCACCCGGGATCCGCGCCAGATCGGGAGCGACGAGGGCGGTCATGGTCCATTCATCACGGTACTTCGCTATATTAAACGTCCCCAAATGACTCCCCTGCAAGGTGTGACCGTTCTCGACCTCACGCGTGTGCTGTCGGGGCCGTACTGTTCGATGATCCTGGCGGACATGGGGGCCAGGGTCATCAAGGTCGAACAGCCGGGCCGCGGCGACGACACACGCGGCTGGGGTCCGCCCTTCGTCAACGGCGAGAGCGCCTATTTTCTGAGCATCAATCGCAACAAGGAGAGCGTGACGCTCGACTTCAAGCAGCCGGAGGGACGAGCGGTACTCGACCAGCTGATAGGCAGAGCCGACGTGCTGGTGGAGAACTTCCGACCTGGAACGCTGGCCCGGCTCGGCCTCGATTACCCGTCGCTGGCGACGCGCCATCCTCGACTCGTCTACTGCTCGATTTCGGGATTCGGGCAGTCCGGGCCTCGGCGCCAGGAGGCGGGCTACGACGCGGTCATGCAGGCCGAAGGCGGGCTGATGAGCATCACCGGGCCCGAGGGCGGCCCGCCGTTTCGGCTCGGCGTCGCAATCGCCGACATCGTGTCGGGCATGTTCGCGGCCCAGGGCGTCACGCTCGCGCTGCTGGCGCGGGAGCGAACCGGGCGCGGCCAGGCCGTGGACGTCGCGATGCTCGACTCGGTCGTTGCGCTGCTGAGCTATCAGGCCGGCATCTACTTCGCCACGGGCGTCTCGCCGGCGCCGATCGGCAACAGGCATCCGACGATCGTCCCCTACGAGACGTTTCCGGCCGCCGACGGCGAGTTCGTGCTGGCGATTGGCAACGACGACCAGTGGAAGCGGTTCTGCCGCGTCGCTGGGCTGGCCGAGGACGAACGCTTTGTGACCAACCGCCTGCGCGTCACTAACTACGGCACACTCAAGCCACTGCTCGACGAGCGGCTGCGACGAGAGCCCCGTCAGTCTTGGATCGAACGTCTCACCGCGGCCGGCGTGCCGTGCGGCTCGGTGCGGAACCTGCAGGAAGTGTTCGCCGATCCCCAGCTCGCGGATCGCAGGATGGTGTCGACTCTCGAGCACGCGGCCGCGGGCGTGCTGCGGCTGCTTGGGACGCCGATCAAGCTGTCCGACACACCGGGTGCCGTGCGCCGCCCGCCGCCGCTGCTCGGCGAGCACACTGATGCGGTTCTCGTCGGCGATCTCGGGTTCACACCCACAGAGGTCGACGCGCTGCGCGCCAGAGGTGTCGTCTGATGGAATCTTCCGACGTTCGCCGGCGGCTCAACCTGACGATCGATCGCGCACAGCGTGCGGCAGCCGAGCGTCGCGTGAAAGCCGACAAAGCCTCGCTCGACTATCAGGAGTTCCTCGATCGGGTGGCCGTTCCCCTCTTCCGCCAGGTCGCGCAAGCGCTCAAGGCCGGTCGGTATCCCTTTGCGATGTCCACGCCCGGCGGGAGCGTGCGACTTACGTCGGAACGAAGTGCCGACAACTACATCGAGCTGTCGCTCGACACGACGGGCGAGGAGCCGGTCGTGCTGGGACACACCAGACGAACCCGCGGGCAGCGGGTGCTCGACACGGAGCGCCCGATCGGCACCGGCGCGGTCGGAAACCTGACCGACGAACAGGTTCTGGTGTTTCTGCTGAAGGAACTGGAACCGTTCGTCGAACGATGACGGAGCCAAGGCCTACGGCCCAAGGACTATCTCGTACAGCCGCACCATCTCCACCATCTTGTATCCGCGCGTCTGGTAGGGCGGCACGATTCGCTCCGTCCGGAGATACTGGAGCATGTGCTCGTCCGAGTAATCCGGCGCGCCGATGCCGGCGGCGGCGGTCAGCGACGATTCGAGATCGGCGAGCGTCATCGATTTCACCGGGACCGTGCGCGTTCCGCGCAGGATGGCAAAGCGTCTGATCGGGGGCTTCTCGACCAGCGTTGCAAAGGCCACATAGAGCTCGTTGCTGATGAAGTTGTAGTCCGATTCCGCACGGCTGGCCGGTGCGTCCTCCACGCGAAGAAAGGCGATACGGTCGAGCTGACGAAGGTGATCGACGAGCATCTGCGTCAGCTCGCCCTCTCCTGACCATTTGCTCGTGTCGATTTGGACCATGGGATTGGCCGCATAATATCTCTGCATGCTCCCGTCGAGCACTGTCGAAAACTACCTCAAGGCCATTTATCAGGGACAGCTCCTGCTGACCTCCGACGCGCGGCTCGTACCGATGGGGCAGGTGGCTTCCTCGCTCGGCGTGACCCCCGGGACGGCGACGACCATGATCAAGGCCCTGGCCGAGAGCGGCCTGGCCGAGTACGAGCCGTACGTCGGCGTACGGCTGACGTCCTCAGGCGAGAAGCTGGCCGGCCTGGTCCTCAGGCGTCACCGGCTCGTCGAGCTCTTCCTGGTCCGCGTCATGGGCATGAACTGGAGCGATGTGCACGACGAGGCCGAGCAGCTGGAGCACGTCGTATCGGAGCGCCTAATCGAGCGCATGGACGAGATGCTCGGGCATCCCACGCATGACCCACACGGCGATCCGATCCCGACGGCCGAGGGCAGGCTGGCGCATGCGTACCTCGACAATCTGCTGACGTGTCCGATCGGCGTGCCGCTCACAATCGTGCGTGTGACCGATCAGGATCCTGCATTCCTGCGTTTCATCGAGAAGCACGACCTCAAGCCTGGGCAAGCCGTCGAAGTGGACGCCCGTGATGCGATCGCCGATGCGGTACGCCTTGGCGGCAGCCGGCGCGGGTCGCCCATTACAATCGGCATGCGTGCCGCGTCGAAGCTGCTCGTGCGAGTCGAGACGCCTGAGTGACTGCCAGGACTTAGAGCGAATTCAAGAACGCGATGAGCAGTTCCCGCTGAGCCGCTGGGAGCTGCTCGAAGCGTCTCCGAACGGTGATCGCCTCGCCGGCATGGTGCAGGACGGCCTCTTCGGGTGTGCTTGCCCGGCCATCGTGCAGCAGTGGCCGTCGAGCCCGCAGCCCCCAGAGCGCAGGCGTGCGGATTTCCTCTGGCAGCGCGGAGGCCTGCGGAATGCCGTCGCCGGTGCCGATGTCGTGGAGCAGCAGGTCCGAGAAGAGCGGCACCGCGCGGCGATCGAAGAGCGGATGCCGGGACGAAGCGGTCGGCAGCGCCGGCACGTGACAGGCGCCGCAACCGACGGCCGTAAACACTTGCTCGCCGGTTCGGGCGGCCTCGTCTATGGGCCCGCGCGGGGGCGGGGCCAGAAACTTCAGGAACGCCTCGAAATTGTCGATGGCGGCCAGGCCCGTGCGCGGATCGGGAAGGTCCTCGGGGTCCGGCGTCGGATCGCACAGGCGAAGCTGTGCGGCCGGGATGCCGGGCGACAGCTCATCGCGGAAGAGCTCGTTCGTGATGCCCATCTCGTTCCGGTACGCATCGGCGCTGAAGGTCCGCAGCGTCGCCTGCTGTGCCTTCCAGCCGAAGCGCCCGACGCGGCGCTCCCCGGTTCCACGATCCACCACAGCGGCCGCGCGGCCGCTGATGCCGTCGCCGTTGCGGTCGTCCGGGTCCTCGAGCGAGAGCAGCGTCTCATCGGCAATCGCCTCGACCAGACCCGCGCCAAACGTGGGAATGGGCACCCGTCGTGCGATGACATTGGCGTCGGGAGGGATCGTGGGCTGGCAGGCGTGTGGTGGGTTGGAGAAGAGATGGAACAGCGTGTCGAGCGGCGTGCCGTCGGGCGCGCTCAGCACGTGAATCCTGCCCTGCGCGTCCCGGCGGGCGGCTCTGACCTCCGAGACCGGACTCACGCCTCCCACGGCGGGCACGCTGTGGCACGCGCCGCAGCTCGCCGCGTTGAACGAGGGGCCGAGCCCCTCCTCGGCGGTCTCGACCTCCAGGAAGTCGCCCTGGCCGATGCGGAAATGCTCGAATTCGGCCGGCAGGATGCCCGGCAGCGGATCGCCGAACCTGACCGCACGCTCCTGCCCCAGCCCCCCTGCCGGGGCAATCGCCACGGACAAGCAGATGGCGGCAAGTCTCGTCACCGGCGATCGAACCAACACCATCATGATGATTGTCACTCGACCAGGGGCACTTGGTACTTAGGGCGTCACCCGGAGCGTGCCGCGCATGAAGCCATGTCCGGCGCCGCACACCCGCGAACACTCGAACGCGTACGTACCAGGTTCGCGCGCTTCAACCCGCACGCGCACGTCGCCGCGGTTGCGCTTCGGAATCTCGACGTCAACATCTGTGGGACCGCGCAGTCGGAACCCATGGGACGTGTCGTCGCTCGTGATCCGCAGCTCGAGCACGGTGCCCTCGCGGACCGAGATCTGGGACGGCGTGAAGGCAAAACGCTCCGCGACAATGTTGATGACGCGAACGGGAGCGTCCTGGCCGCCGGAGGACGGCGTCGAGAGACACAGGAGCAGCACACCGGGCAGCAGGGCGAGGGGGCGCAGCGCCATCAGAACCACCAGCCCAGGCCGACGTTGAAGGACCGAGGGGCCTTCACGACCGAGCTCCGGTTTCGGATGTGGGAGTAGTCGAACTTGATCGCCACATCCGGATCCACCCAGTAGGTGCCGCCGACGACCCAGGCGTCCCGGTCGAACTGCGGCAGCCCGACCGCGCCCTCCGGCATCCGATACTGCGTGTCGAAATTCTCGTAGCGGACGAACAAGGCCGCGTCATGTGGCATCGAACGGGGAAGAATGCGATAGGCCGCTTCGACGTAGGATCCCTGCATCTGTCGGGCAATGTTCGGATCCACGCCCGTCAGCCGCGCCAGCGCATCGTTGAGCGCGGCGGCGCCGCCAATGAACACCTTCACGTGCTGTCCCCGGACTTCCAGACGCTCTCGCGTGAAACGGCCATCGAATTCGTAGAGACCAACCGGCGTGTGAATGCGGGGCAGCTTGAACGCGGTCTCCCCTCGCCAGAAGCTGACGGCCGCCTGGAGCCCCCGCGTCCCGACATATTCGAGCCGGCCCGTCAGCGCGACATTCCTCACGTTGGCGTCGACGCCGTTCTGCGCGCCCCCCCGCAGGCCTTGTTCGGCGCTGAACTGGGTGGCATCGAGCGGGGCCATCACGTAGGCACGGTAGCGAAGGCCCGGGCCGAAGCTTCCATGAAGTCCGGCGCCCACATCGAACCATGTCGTCGGGACAATGACCGTGTCCACGAAGGGGCGCTCCACGCCGTGGAAGACCGGCGGCTCGTGGCGTTCGTTGATGATGCCGACGGGCGTCAACAGCATGCCCGCGCGAACGTTCAACGCCGGGTGAACCAGAAAGTCCAGGTAGGCCTGCTCGAGCTCGAGCTCGCCGCCTTCTTCGAGGCCTTCGACCTTCGCGTGCTCCAGCTCGAGCTCGCTCACGAACCGGACACGCTCCGAAAAGCTATGGGTGAACAGCAGCACGAAGCGGTGAAAGTCGAGCGCGGCCCGTCCCTGGTCGAGCGTCTTGTTGAAATGGAAATCCATGTAGCCCGAGATCCCGGTCGACCGCTCGGCGGCGGGAGCGGCGGAGGTCGACTGCGCCGTTCCAGCCGCGGGAGCGGGCAGTGGGCGGGCACTGGAACCGGGACCGGCCAGAACGGACGAGGCCAGCAGGCCCCCAAGCAGGGATTGCCACGCTCCAAATATCATTTTTGATAAGTCGAAACCAGTTCAGTCTACGGACCAGGGACGGTTCCTGTCAAGAACGGCCTTCAGAGCAGGTCAAGAAGCGCCGCCGGGGCGTCGACGGCAAGATCACCAGGCCCGAGACGGTTGGCGTCGACGCTGTTGGAACCAAAGCCGTATCGTGCGAGACACAGGCTCACGCCCGCTGCCTGAGCCGTTTGCCAATCGACGATCGAATCACCGACCAGCACACTCACGTCCGGGGCCACATGTGCCGCGGCCATCAGGTGGCGCAGCCCCGCAGGGTCGGGCTTCTTCGGCAGAGGACCGTCACCACCCACGATCGGGAGGGCGATGTGCTTGACCAGGTCGAAGTGCTCGAGGATGGTCCGGGCCGGCAGCAGCGGTTTGTTCGTCAGCACGCCAAGCGTTACGCGCCTGCTCAGATGCGCGAGCACATCGTCGATGCCCGCGTATGGGCGCGTGTGCTCCAGGAGGCGGCCGTTGTAGACCGCGAGAAACCGCTCCAGCGCCCCTCCAGGCGCCTCGCGCCCCGCCGAACGAAACGCGCGGGCTATGAGTGTGGGCGCTCCATCACCCACCATCCCTCCGAGAACCTCCTCTGACAGCTCGCCGCAACCGTAGTCGCTCAGGACCTGGTTGGCCGACTCGGCCAGATCGCGCCGGGAGTCCACGAGCGTCCCATCGAGATCGAACACAACGAGGCGAAACGGCGAGCTCACCGCGTCCCGTATTCCGCATATGAGGTGGGCGTCTCCCAGATCTTCACCTTCACGACCGGCAGTCCCTGGCTGCTGGCGTAGTCGTAGATGAGCCGCGCGATGCGCTCCACGGTGGGGTTGCTGTCGACGAGGAAGATCGGCTCCTTGAGCTGCTGGAGAGGCGCCACCAGCGGATCGTCGTGCCGCAGAATCATCCGGTGATCGAGCTCCCGATCGATCCACCCTTTGACGATTCGCTTGATGTCGCTGAAATCGCACACCATGTTGCGGCTGTCCAGGCGATCGGTCTCCACCTCGATCTCGGCAACCGCGTTATGTCCGTGCGGGTGCTTGCAGATGCCGTCGTAGTCGAGCAGCCGGTGTCCGTAGCAGAAATCGATTCGCTTGGTGACGGAGTACATGGGGTCAGATTACCATTACCCGACAGCTCGATTAGCCGCATGCCTGGTGTCACCGCCGTCCTTCTGTCGGGAGGGCTCGACAGCGCGGTCCTTCTGGCCGAGGAAGCCAGGCGCTCGGCCGTGCGCCCCGTCTACGTCAGTGTCGGCTTGGCGTGGGAAGCGGCCGAGCGTGAGGCGATCGCGCTACTGCTTGCGAGCCCGGCCTTCGCAACGTCGGTGGGCCCGCTCGTCTCTCTCGCCGTCGACATGACGGACGTTTATCCAGCCACGCATTGGGCACGGACGGGACGGCCGCCTGCGTATCACACACGGGACGAGGACGTCTATCTGCTCGGACGGAACATCGTGCTTCTCGCCAAGGCGGCGGTCTTCTGCGCAGGGGCCGGTATCGGGACGCTGCTGCTGGGCACGCTCGATCACAACCCGTTTCCCGACGCCACGCCCGCGTTCCGCACCGCCATGGCTGCCGCGCTCTCGGAGGGACTGGCGCACGCCCTCAGGATCGATGCGCCTTATGCCTGCGCGAGCAAGGCCGACGTCATACGTCGTGGCACGGCGGCTGGCGTTCCGCTCGAGCTGACGTTGTCGTGCATGAACCCGGTCCGCGAAGCGATAGAGTCGTCAGTCGAAGCGCCATCGGCCCGGTTCCCCCGCCACTGCGGCCTCTGCAGCAAGTGTCGCGAGCGCCACGACGCGTTTCTCGAAGCGGGCGTGGCGGACCCGACTGACTACCTCAGCGCCCGGTTCGTCGGGGCCTCGGCCCTTACTCCGTCCCGACGAGCCTGATCGATCCGTCTCCGGTGCGGACGTGCACCGTGGACCCCCCAGAGCCGAGGCGCCCCCGCAGCGCACGCCGCCCATCCTCGCTGTCGAGCCGCGTCAGCTCGATGCCGCTCGTCGTAATCCGCCCGTCGCCGGTTCGGGCATCGACGTCGCCGGAAAAGCCGGCGGGCAGCTCCAACAGGACCGAGCCGTCTCCGGTCGTGATATCCCAGCCGGTCCTGGCGACGCTACCGGGCGCGGCGGCGACTCTGATCGACCCGTCGCCCGTGCGGAGGCGAAGCGCCTCGAACGCGCCGTCCACATCGATGCTTCCGTCACCGGTTCGCGCGTCGAGCGGCCCGCTCACGTTCTCGAGGCGCACGGAGCCGTCGCCGGTCTGGACCAGCACGCCGCCCGAAAGCTCGCGTCCTCGGATGGACCCGTCGCCCGATTGCAGCTCGACCCCACCACCAACCCCCTCGACATCGATTGATCCGTCACCGCTCCTGGCCTCGACCCGGGCAGTCGCCGGCAGCGACACGATCAGTCTGGCGCTCCGGTGCGACAGGCTGAAGAGCCCGCCAACAACCGCACCCGGTTTGATGCGGGCTTCGACGGCGACGTGGTTGCCGTCCTGTTCGGCGCGGACTTCAATGTCTTCGGCAGACGCCTCGTCGCTTGCCCGCTTTTCGACGGTGACCTCGACTTCGGATCGATCCCACGTGCGAATCTGAATCGACCCGTCGAATGTCGTGAGGGTGACGCGGGGAGCAGGTTGAACCTGGAACCGATGCTCTTCGCGCTCGATCACCTGCATGTCGCCCGACAGGGCGATATCCACGCATCCTTCTGCAGCGACGAGACATCCCAGCGCCGTAGCGGCAGCCGCCGCCCGGGCCCGCAACGACACGACGGTCATGGGCACCTCCAACGGGCCGTTGTCCCCTGCCGGCCGATCTGCACCCACCGCATGTGTGAACGCGTACTTAGACGGATCGGGCGCTGGCACCGTTCGCGGCACGCGGCAGAGACCGCATCGACCTGGGCGGCCTGACGCAACTGGAAACCCCGTGAGCGGTCACGATCGCTCCCAGTCGGTGTGCACCTGAAGCTTGCGGCCCGCGAGCGGCAAGTCGGGCGGGGTCGCCTCCTCCGCCCGGAACAGCACGCGATCGACCCGGACGATCAGCGCCAGCATCTGGCGTTCGTTCGGCGCGTTGATGACCAGCACGCCGCTCGTCTCGCCCGGAGGAAAGCGCCGATCGTCCAGATAGTCGCGGTCCATCGTGATCAGCGTGCGCTGAAGCTGACGGGCCAGCCTGAAATGCTTGAGGTCGGGCGCTCGCCTGAGCGGTTCTTCTTCAAGGACAAAGAGCACGTCCCACTCGAGCCGGCTCCTCATGTAGGCCACCAGGCGGGCGGGAACATTCGCATCCGCGTACACGCGCGGCCGGGGCAGGCGTCGCCCGCTATTTTCGACTCGCACCTGACCTGGTGCCTTTCCTCGCTCGACGCGTTTCACTGGAACGCTCCTGCCGCTTCCTGACCGACGTGGCCTCCCGCGTGAGCCGCTCCATCAGCTGCGCCCGCCGATGCACGAGCTCCTTCCGCTGGCGGCGGCCGTTGGGCGAGGCGAGCGCATATTCGCAGAAGAGCGGAAACGCAATCGTCGAATCGCAGTACGCGACGACGGTATCGGGCAGCACGCCGGGGTTGACCTTGCCCCAGCTGACAGCTTCCGACGGCGTCGCGCCGGAGAGACCGCCCCAGACGACCTGGTCGGTCGTGATCTGGATGAAGTAGTCGTTGCCGCCTTTGGGAATGCCGTACACCTCCCAGAGGGTCGGCTGGGCCTGCAGATAGAAGTTCTTCGGGGACCCTCCACCCAGGATCACGCAGCCGTTCTGCTTGCCGGCCAGCACAATGGCGCACACCTCGTTGACGTCCTGGCTGGGATCGATGATGAGTCCGCCTCCGTGCATCAGCGCGTGATAGGCGATGTTCATCCCGATCGAGCTGTCTCCGGGCGACGAGGTGTAGATCGGCACGCCAGCACGGGCCGCGCGCGCGACGATCGAGTGCTCTTCGCACCCGGGAAACCGGTCGAGGAGATCCCGCCCCAGCCGGTAGTGAAACTCGGAGGTGGACACGGGCGCGTCGAGTCCCGATCGCACGATGAACTCGCGGAGGTACGCGTCGGTCTCGAGCAGCACCGTCGCCGGAAACAGCACGTCGTAGATCCGAATCACCCCTTCCCGGTACAGCGCGACGTCGTCGAGGAACGGGGAGCCGCGGCGCAGCGTGAAGTTCAGCGCGTAGTGGAGGTCGTGATACAGGTTGGCGCCGGTCGAGATGACGAAGTCCACCAGGCCCCGATCCATCATCTCGATGATGCAGCCGCCGAGCCCGGCCGGCGTCATGGCGCCCGCCACCGTGAGACCAATCGTCGTCTCGTGCTCGGGCGCCAGCATCTTGCCGGCGAAGATCTGGCAGGCCTCGGAGAGACGGCCGGCGTTGAACGCCTGAAAGCCTTCGTCGATGAGCCGCTTGATCTCGATGCTGCCCGTCGGGCGGTAGTAGTGAATCGGTTGTCCGGAGAGGAACTGTCGACGGGCCTTCCCGGGCGAGCCGGGCGCGCGGTAGGGCAAAAGATGCTCCTTGTGGGAAAAATAGCTTAACATCGACCCCTGTGACAGACGAGTGGGTGTGGTGGGTGGTGGGCGTGCTGGCCGCTTTTCTGGCGGCCGGTGGCGTGTGGGTCTGGCTCAAGGGCCGCCCGTTCGCCGCCGGCGATGTCTTTCGCGCAAGCCGGTTGAGCGAGGGGAACCGGCTCTTTCCGACGCAGGTGCTCATCAGCGCCACGAGCGTCGTGCAGTACACGCCCCGCTGGATCGGACGTCAGGAGGAATCGATCCACATGGCGCACATCTCGTCGGTCAAGATCACGACCGGCGTGCTCCTGTCGGACGTCATCATCGAGACGAGCGGCGGCACGAGCCTCATCAGATGCCACGGACACTGGAAGCGTGATGCCGTGCGCATCAAAGGGATCATCGAGCGCCATCAGAGCGAGTATTACCGCGCCGCCGGCGGCTCTGCGAACCCTGTCGAATCCCCCGCCGCCAACCGATAAGCGTAAGCGGCGAGATGGACGATCTGACCTTCAGCGCGAAGCGCGCCGCGGGCGCCGTTTCCGTGCGCACGGTCGAGGTCGGTGACATCGATGCGCGGTTTCGCACGCTCGTGCAGTCGCCGCTGCGTGCCGGAATCCTCCGCTACCTCTACTCACGACCCTCCGACAGCTTCGACATCGAGTCGCTGATGCAGACGTTCGGGCGGCTGCGCCTCGACGTCGAGAACTGCCTGCGCGAGCTCAGAGACTTTGGCGTGCTGCGCCAGACCTCCGGGGCGCCGCCCCAGTACGCGGCCGCCAGACCGGGAGGCCCGCTGGGCGAGCTGCTCGACGCGTTCCTCGACCGCAGGGCCGCGATGAGCACCGAGGACCAGTCGCCCTCGGTGCAGCGCTTCCGCGAGATGATCGGCCGCGACGAAAAGATGCTCGTCGTCTTCGAATGGATCCGCACCGCGGCCAAGTCGGACATCTCGGTCCTGATTCTGGGGCCGACCGGATCGGGCAAGGAAGTCGTCGCGCGCATGATTCACGAGCTGAGCCGACGATCGGGGGCACGGTTCCAGGCCGTCAACTGCGCCGCGCTGCCCGACACGCTGTTCGAGTCCGAGATCTTCGGCTACGAGCGGGGCGCGTTCACCGGCGCGCACGACCGCAAGCCCGGCCGCCTGGAGCTCGCCAACGAGGGGACGCTGTTCCTCGACGAGATCGGCGACATGTCGCTCATCGCCCAGGCCAAGCTGCTGCGGGTGCTCGAGGAGCATCGGTTCGAGCGGCTCGGGGGACACAGGGCCATTGCCGTCGACTTCCGTCTCATCTCCGCCACCAACCGGCAGATCGAGCAGTTGGTACGCGACGGACGGTTTCGCGAGGACTTGTACTATCGCGTCAACGCCTTTGCCATCCGCCTGCCGTCGCTCCGCGAGCGCCAGGTTGACATCCCGGTGCTCGCCGATCGGTTCCTGGCCCGCTACTGCGCGGCGCAAGGCCTGCCGCTCGACAGCAAGACGTTCTCGGAGGACGCCGTGGCGGTGCTGCTGGGTTACCCGTGGCCAGGCAACATCCGCGAGCTCGAGAGCACGGTCTCGCGCGCGGCGTTGTCGGCGCCGGGGCGCGTGATTCGCGCGCAGGACATCGAGTTCCTGCATGCCGGCGTGAGCCCGCCGCGACTGGCGGGCGAGGCGATGCCCTCGCTGGCCGACGCCGAACGTGTACATATCGTGCGGGTGCTCGATGCCGTGGGCTGGAACAAGAAGGAAGCCGCGCGGGTGCTGGAGATCAGCCGCGGCACCCTGTACCGGAAAATCACCGAGTACCGACTCGAGCCGGGCGAGAGGCCGAGGTCGGTCCTTCGGCGTGGCATGGAGGCGCCGGAGCCGTTCCAGCCGTGACCGCGTTCACGGTTCCCGTTCGGGCCTTCCTGGGGTCATCGGTTGCGGCGGCGAGTCTGGCGCTGGCCGTCATCTTCGGCATGGGACCCGCCGGCAACGCGCTCCTGGTGGTCGCGGTGCTGGTGCTGGCCGCGGCGCCCCTCGCGCTGATGGTCCGCACGTATCAGACCTTTCACGCGCGGCTCGTCGAGCAGCAGCGACAGGCCCAGCAGGTCTCGGACCTGCACCTCGCCACGCTCGAAGCCCTGGCGTTGGGCATCGATGCGAAGGACCTGACCGAGCACGCGCACATCCACCGCGTGCAGGTGTACGCCACAGGCCTCGCGAAGGCCCTCGGGATGTCGGACACCGACCTCCAGGGGGTCAAGACCGCCGCGCTGCTGCACGATATCGGCAAGCTGGCGATCCCGGACCACATCCTCTCCAAGCCGGGCGCGCTGACGCAGGAGGAGTTCCAGAAGGTCCAGATCCACCCGCAGATCGGGGCGCAGATCATCAGCAGCGTGCCCTACCCGTATCCGGTGGCGCCGCTCATTCGCAGTCATCACGAGCGGTGGGACGGCAAAGGTTATCCCGACGGTCTCAAGGGCGAGACGATTCCGCTCGGCGCGCGGATCCTCACGGTGGTCGATTACTTCGACTCGATCATGTCGGAACGTCCCTACCACAAGGCCATGAGCCGAGAGGCCGCGATGGGTCTCCTCCGGCAGGAGGCCGGCAAGGCGCTCGACCCGCGCCTCGTCGAGACGTTTGTGTCGCTCTACCCGTCGCTGGCCGCCCAGGCAGCAGGACGCGCGGCCGAGCAGCAGGCGTCCCGAGTCAACGCCGCGAAGGTATCCGCCAGCCGCAAGGACACCACCGAGCAGCTGCCTTCCGCCACGAGCGTGTTCGACGACATCGCGCTGGCGCATCGCGAGATCTACGCGCTGTATGAGCTCGCGCAGGCGATGGGCAGCAGCCTGGAGCTCGGCGACACGATGACCCTCATCTCGTCCAAGCTCAGCAATATCGTGCCGTATTCCTGCTGCGCGCTCTTCATGGCCGATCAAACCGACCTGCTGACATGCAAGTACGCCATCGGCGTCGACGCCGAGGCGATCCAGGAGTTCTCCATCAAGAGCGGGCACGGCCTGATCGGCTGGGTCGCGCGAAACCGCCGGCCGCTCGTCAACGCGCGACCGACCGCCGACTTCGAGGCGGCGGGACGCGCCACCGGAACCACGCTGCAGTCGGCACTGGTCTGCCCGCTCATCGTCAACGAGCAGTTCATCGGCGCGCTGGCCGTCTACCACACGGCCGATGGCGTGTACACGGACGATCATCGGCGGCTCCTCGACCGCATCTCGGAGCAGGCTGCCGCGGTCATCCAGAACTCCGCGCTGTTCGAGCAGACCCAGGAAGAGTCGCTGCACGATCCGCTCACGTCGCTCCCGAACACGCGATTCATGCTCATGCACCTGTCGCGCGAGCTGACGCGGGCGAGCCGCCTGAAGTCGGAGGTGGCGCTGCTCGTGATGGACCTCGACAGCTTCAAGGAGATCAACGACACCTACGGCCACAGCGTCGGCGACCGCGCGCTTCGCGATGTCGCTCGAGTGCTGCGGTCCGGCATCCGGCCGTACGACTTCTGTGTCCGCTATGCCGGCGACGAGTTCATCATCGTGCTGTCGGGGTGCGGCGCGGAGGAGGCGGAGCGCAAACGGCTGGAGTTTCAGCGCGCCGTATCGGCGCTCAATTTCGAACCGGCGCCAGGAACCGTGGTGCCGCTCGGAATCAGCATCGGCGCCGCCATCTTCCCGCATGACGGCGAGTCGTATGAGACGCTGCTCGCAACGGGCGACAGTCGGATGTACCGTGACAAGACGCGCCGCAAGCGCCAGGCGGGCGGGCAGCAGACCTCGTCGGTTCTCCCCCAGCCGAACCCAGTCGGCGAACAGGAGATCAGGCAGGCAGCGCACGGCGTGCTCTAGCGCTTGCCTTCGTCCTCCCAATCCGGCCCAACGCCCATCAATCCCGTCCAGACGAGCGCGAGCCCGCTCGCTCCGACCACCAGACCCAGGCCCTGGGCCCACCACTGAGAATCGCCGACACCGAATTGAAGCAGCGCGGCCGGTACCAGCAGCGCAATGCCCGCGCCGATCGAGGCGCCACGGCGTCTGGCCAACCGGAGGAGCGCGCCTCGCGCGCGACGCATGACCGCCATCGGGACACTCGCGAGCGGACTCGCCAACACTGCCACCAGCGAGGCGGAGCCGCAGGCAACCATGCTCGGCGGTCTGACGCGGAGCCTCGCTAGCTCTGCGATAGCATAATGCGTCGTGCGCTTGACGCTGCCGATCCGTGACGTTCAGGCTGCGACCTCCCGCGC
>CAZCEL010000028.1:0-20247 GCA_964497175.1 uncultured Bifidobacteriaceae bacterium | reverse complement strand
CCGATGCGATGCGATACAGCATCGTCGTGGCGGCCGCGGCGTCCGACCCGGCGCCCCTTCTCTACATCAGCCCGTACTCTGCGTGCGCGATGGGCGAGGTCTTCCGCGACAGCGGGCGTCACGCCTTGTGCATCTACGACGATCTCTCCAAGCACGCGCAGGCGTATCGCGAAATCTCACTGCTGCTGCGACGACCACCCGGACGCGAGGCCTATCCTGGCGATGTGTTCTACCTGCACTCGCGTCTGCTCGAGCGCGCCGCGAAGCTGAAGTCGACCCTGGGGGGCGGCTCGCTGACCGCGCTGCCCGTCATCGAAACCCAGGCGGGCGACCTCTCGGCCTACATCCCGACGAACGTCATCTCGATTACCGACGGGCAGATCTTCCTCGAATCGGATCTGTTCAACCAGGGCGTCCGGCCCGCCATCAACGTGGGCAATTCGGTCTCGCGCGTCGGGGGAGCCGCGCAGATCAGGGCGATGCGCCAGATCGCCGGGTCGCTCAGGCTGGATCTCGCACAGTACCGCGACCTGGCGGCCTTTGCCCAGTTCGGCAGCGATCTCGACAAGGCCACGCAGGCTCAGCTGACGCGAGGCGCCCGCCTCGTTGAGGTCCTGAAGCAGCCCCAGTACGAGCCGCTGCCCGTGGAGCGACAGGTCGCGGTCATCTTCGCGGGCACCAACGGCTATCTCGACGCCATCGCCGTGTCCGAAGTACGGGCGTTCGAGATCGAGCTCTATAGCTTCATCGAGACGCGGCATCCGCAGCTCTTCGGTGACATCGCCGAGAAGAAGACACTGGACGATGAGCTCAAGTCGGCCTTGAATGGGGCCGTCAAGGCGTTTGCTGTAGACTTCGCAGCCCGGAAGGCCGCTGCGGCGTAGGCCATCATCATGCCGTCACTGATCGATCTCAGGCGGCGCGTGCGCGCCGTCAAGAACACGCAGCAGATCACCAAGGCGATGAAGATGGTCGCCGCTTCGAAGCTGCGCCGCGCACAGGAGCGCATCGTGGCGGCGCGACCCTATGCGAACCAGATGCAGCGCGTCCTGGCGAGCGTCGCCTCGAGGGTCGATCCGTCGGTTCACCCGCTCCTAACCGCCCGCCCGCGGCGCGACGACAGCCGGACCCTGGTGATCGTGGTGACCGCGGACAAGGGCCTCTGCGGCAGCTTCAACACCAACGTCATCAAGGGCGCGGCGACCTTCGTCACCGAGAGCCCGCGGCCCTGCGTGCTCGGCCTCGTCGGCCGCAAGGGCCGCGACTTTTTCGGGCGGAGGGGGCTGGGCGTCCTCTTCGAGCAGATCAACATCTTCCAGAAGCTTCGCTTCGACGATGCGCAGACGATTGCCCGGCTGGCAACCGAGGCGTTCGTCTCGGGCGACGTCGATCGCGTGACGATCGCCTACAACGAGTTCAAGTCGGTAATCTCGCAGCGGGTTGTCGTCGATCAGCTGCTGCCGATCGCGCGAAGCGACGTCGAGGGCGCGCCCGCCCGCGCCGTCGTGGCCGCCGGGGTGGACTACCTCTACGAGCCGGAACCCCAGCAGATCTTCGACCAGCTGCTTCCGCGGTACGTGGAAGTGCAGGTCTACCGGGCCCTGCTCGAATCGAACGCAGCGTTTTTCGCCGCGCAGATGACGGCCATGGACACGGCCACCAAGAACTCGGCGGAGATGATCGCGAGCCTCACGCTGTACATGAACAAGGTCCGCCAGGCGGCCATCACGCGCGAGATCATCGAGGTGGTCTCGGGGGCGCAGGCATTGCGATGAATTACCCGATTACTCAATTACTCGATTCAGACACACTCTCATGATTGACAAACAGGTGGGAAGAATCGTTCAAATCATCGGTCCGGTGATCGACGTCGAATTCGAGGCCGGGCATCTGCCGGCGATCTACAACGCGCTCAGCATCAAGTCCGACAGCCAGGAGACGGGCCGCATCGACGTCATCGCGGAGGTGGAGCAGCACCTGGGCGAGAACCGAGTGCGCGCCGTGGCGATGAAGCCGACTGACGGGATGCAGCGCGGCATGAGCGCGACCGATCTCGGAGAGCCCATCACGGTGCCCGTCGGTCCAGAGACGCTGGGGCGCGTACTTAACGTGCTGGGCGAACCCGTCGACTTCCCTGATCGCCCCGTGCGCGGAACTGAACGGTGGCCGATTCACCGGGCCCCGCCGGATCTCGAGAGTCAGTCGACCGAGCTGAAGATGTTCGAGACGGGCATCAAGGTCATTGACCTGCTGGAGCCGTACCTGCAGGGCGGGAAGATCGGGCTGTTCGGGGGCGCCGGCGTGGGGAAGACCGTCATCATCATGGAGCTCATCCACAACGTCGCGCTCAAGCACGGCGGAGTGTCGGTCTTCGGCGGCGTCGGCGAGCGCACGCGCGAGGGCAACGACCTCTGGCTGGACTTTCAGGAAAGCGGCGTGATCGATGTCAACGATCCCGCCAAGTCCCGCGCGGCCCTCATCTACGGACAGATGACGGAGCCACCCGGCGCCCGCCTTCGCGTGGGGCTGTCAGCACTGACGGTGGCCGAGTACTTTCGCGACGCCGAAGGGAAGGACGTGCTCCTCTTTATCGACAACATCTTTCGCTTCACGCAGGCCGGCTCGGAGGTCTCGGCGCTCCTCGGCCGCATGCCCTCGGCGGTGGGCTACCAGCCGACGCTGCTCACCGAGATGGGCGAACTGCAGGAGCGCATCACGTCGACCAAGAAAGGGTCGATCACGTCGGTGCAGGCGATTTACGTGCCTGCCGACGACTACACCGATCCCGCGCCGGCCACGACATTCGCGCATCTCGATGCGACGACGAACCTGTCGCGCGCCATCTCGGAGCTCGGCATCTACCCGGCGGTCGATCCGCTGGCGTCGACGTCGCGGATTCTGGATGCCCGTATCATCGGTGAGGAGCACTACACCACGGCGCGCGCCGTGAAGCAGATCCTGCAGCGGTACAAGGACCTGCAGGACATCATCGCGATTCTCGGCATCGACGAGCTGTCGGAGGACGACAAGCTCACGGTGTCGCGGGCGCGCAAGATCCAGAAGTTCCTGTCGCAGCCCTTTTTCGTGGCGCAGCAGTTCACCGGCTTCGAAGGCAGGTATGTGCCCATCGGCGACACGGTCCGCGGCTTCAGGGAGATCGTCGAGGGCCGGCACGACGAGATCCCCGAGCAGGACTTCTTCATGGCCGGCGGGATCGAGGACGTCCTGGAACGGTTCAAGAAGCGTCAGGCCGCGTGAGCTGAACCGTGCCCCCACAGATTCACCTGCAGGTGGCCTCGGCCGAGCGCGCGCTGGTCGACGAGATGGTCGATGAGGTGGAAGTGCCTGGTGCCGAAGGCTACTTCGGTGTCCTGCCTGGCCACACGCCGCTGCTGGCGCTGCTCGGAGCCGGGGAATTCTGGTACCGGCGCGGAACCCAGACGCAGTACCTCTCGCTGGCGTTCGGCTTCGCGGAGGTGCAGCCAGATAAGGTGACCGTCCTGGCCCAGATCGCCGAGCGGGCCGATGAAATCGACGTGGCCCGTGCCGAGGCGGCGAGAATGCGTGCCGAACAGCGGCTCACGACCTCGACGATGGACATGGACTTCGAGCGGGCCCGAATCGCGCTACTCAAATCGCTCATCAGGCTTCAGGTGGCGAGCCGAATCAAGGTGCGCCCGTGAGGCGATGTTTCGCAATCTGCTGCAGCTGGTCCGCTATCGCGGCCTGATTCAGAGCCTGGTCGCCCGGGAGCTGAAAGCGCGCTACCGGGGCTCGGCCCTCGGGTTTTTCTGGTCCTTCATCAACCCGTTGCTCCTGCTCTCGATCTACACGTTCGTCTTCACGGTCGTGCTGCCGAACAGCAATCCCGTGGCGCAGCCCTACGCGCTCTTCATGTTTTGCGGGATCCTGCCGTGGAACTGGTTCTCGTCGTCGCTCATGGAGGCGTCCGGCTCGCTCGTCGCGGGCGGCAACCTGATCAAGAAGGTGCTGTTTCCGGCCGAGATTCTGCCGCTCGTCACCGTCCTGGCCAACATGGTCCATTTCTTCCTGGGCCTGCTGATCCTGATCGCCTTCCTCGTCGGCTACCGGCACTGGCCCGACCTCGGGGGGCTGGTGTGGTTTCCCGTGATCGTCTTCGTACAGCTCGTCTTTACCGCGGGGCTGGCGCTGTTGCTGTCGGCGCTGACCGTGCACTACCGCGACATCCGCGACCTGCTGTCGAACCTGCTGATGTTCTGGTTCTTCGCGACGCCAATCATCTACCCGTGGCTCGACGCGAACGTGATCGCGTACAAGGCGTTCTTCGACCTCAACCCGTTCACCCACCTGGCAGTGTCGTACCAGGAGGTGCTGTTCTTCTACGGGCCCTTCGGCCATGCCAAGGGCCTGCTGGTGATGGGCGCGGCATCGGCGGTGCTGTTTCTGGGCGCGTACTGGTTCTTCGATCGTCTCAGGGACTCGTTCGCGGAGGTGGTATGAGATCGGAGCGCCCGTGAGCGCGATCGAGCTGTCGCACGTCACGAAGATCTACCGGCGCTACGGCGGGCGGCAGTTCGCGACGCTCAAAAGCGCGCTGCTGCAACGAAGCATTTTGCGGGATCTCCGCCCGGCCGATGTCTTTGCTGCGCTGCAGGATGTCTCGTTCCGGGTCGAGGCCGGCAGAACGTTCGGCGTGATCGGCCGCAACGGGTCCGGCAAGAGCACGGCGCTCAAGCTCGTGGCCGGTATCACGAAGCCGACGAGCGGCGCCGTATCGGTGCACGGGCGCATTTCGGCCTTGATCGAGCTTGGCGCCGGCTTCCATCCTGAGATCTCGGGGCGGGAAAACGTCTTCATCAACGCCGTCATGCTGGGGCTGTCCAAGCGCGAAGTGGCTGAGCGCTTCGATCAGATCGTGGCCTTTGCCGAGATCGAGCCCTTCATCGACGCGCCCGTGAAGACGTATTCATCTGGAATGTACATGCGCCTGGGATTCGCGGTCGCCATCCACGTCGACCCGGATGTCCTGCTGGTCGACGAAGTGCTGGCCGTTGGCGATGAGGGCTTCACGCACAAGTGCCTGGACAAGTTTGCCGAGTTCCGGCGTCGTGGCAAGACCATCCTGCTCGTGACGCATTCGCTGGGCCTTGTCGAGCGCTTCTGTGACGAGGCGCTGTGGCTCGATCACGGCCGTGTACGGGCCGAGGGTGACCCCAAACGCGTCGTGGACGCGTACCTGACCTCTGTCGAGGAGGCGGAGGGCGAAATGCTGGCGGCGACGACGGCTCGTGCCGTCCGAGCGGCCTCGGATGTGACGGGGCCGGCGCAGGAGCCGGCGCCCTCCGGCGACGGTCCCGCCGAGAGCGCAGAACCGCCGTCGAACATGTACACAGCGGTCGAAGGCCGCTGGGGCTCTCGGGAAATCGAGATCACGGAGGTCACGCTCGTCGATGGGGCCGGCTCGCCCTCGTTCGTGTTTCCTGCCGGGATGCCGATGGCCGTGCGCCTCAGGGTTCGCGCGCACGCACCGGTCGACGACTTCGTCTTCGGTGTAGCGCTGTTCAATGCGGAAGGCGTGTGCTGCTACGGAACCAACACGTACCTGGAGGAGATGGACCCCGCACGGCTCGTTGGAGATGCCGAGGTGACCTTCGCCATCGACAGCCTCGATCTCGTGGAGGGCACGTACAAGCTGGACGTGGCCGTGCACAAGCGCGACGGGTATCCCTACGACTACCATCGGCTCCTGTATACGTTCCGTACATCCTCACGGACCCGCGACACGGGCATCTACCGTCCGAAGCACCACTGGACGTTTCAGGGTGGCGTGACGTTCCAACCGCAGCGCAGGACCACTGCCTGAGACTGCTCGGTGTGCCTTCCGATTGCTCTGCGCTACACTCAGTCGTGTGGCGGTGCTCACGCTCGAGGCGGCTACACGCCTGTCGCAGGAGATCGAGCGAGAGGGTCGGCGCCTGGTCTTCACCAACGGTGTGTTCGATCTGCTGCACAAGGGCCACGTGCGGTACCTGACGGCTGCCCGGTCCCTCGGCGATGTGCTCGTCGTGGGCGTGAATTCCGATCGATCAGTTCGGGCCATCAAGGGACCTGGCAGGCCGGTTGTGCCTGAGGCCGAGCGCGCCGAGGTGCTCGCGTCGCTCGCGGCGGTCGATGCGGTCGTCGTCTTCGACGAGGACACGCCGCACCGTCTCATTGCGGCGCTTCAACCCGCGGTGCTCGTCAAGGGCGCCGATTGGGGGGAAACCGAGATCATCGGCCGCGACGTCGTTGAGGCCGGCGGCGGGACAGTCGTCCGACTGCCGCTCGAGGCTGGGTGCTCGACGACGTCGATCGTGGAGAGGATCCGTTCCGGACGATTGACGTGATCACTTCGAGCTCCCTGAATCTTCGCGCGGTTCTGAAGACCGCGGTCGCGCGTTCGGGCCTCGACCAAGAGGCATCAGTTCTCTCGGGGCTGAGCGCCGCCGCCAAGGCGCTGCACGTCGCCGCCCTCGTCCATCAACTGACAAACGGGACGGTGCTGTACGTCGTGCCGGGCGACCGCGACCTGGACCAGGCGACCGGCGACATCAGTTTCTTTCTGCAGGCGCTCGAAGGCTGGACGTCCGCGGCCGTTGAGCAGGCGGTGCTCGGGTTCCCGTCGCACGAAATCGACCCCTACCGGGGTCTGGCCCCGCACTTCGGCGTGACGTCGGCCCGGGCTCGTGCGCTGTACGCATTGGCACGCGGCGCCGCTCGCGTGGTCGTGGCCTCGGCCCCGGCCCTGCTCCCGCGCGTGAGCGATCCCTCCCGCCTTCTGCAGGCCGCCTGCGATCTCCGATCGGGGCAGGAGATTGCCATCGCCGATCTGGTGGATTTGCTCACTGACGGGGGATTCAGCCGCAAGGATCCCGTCGATGCGCATGGCGAGTTCTCTGTGCGGGGTGGCATCGTCGATGTGTACCCCGCGGGCGAGCTCCGGCCGGTGCGATTGGAGTTCGTGGGCGACACGATTGAATCGATGCGAGCCTATGACCCGGCCACGCAGCGATCGATCGCCGCCATCGACAGAGTGAGCGTAGTTCCTCTGCGGGACGTGCTGACTGAGCTGGCAGAATCCGACGACCTCGCGTGGACCGCCGGCAACCGCGAGGCCACGGTGTTCGATTACCTCCAGGCAGCCAATGAGTCCCGCATCGTCGTGTCCGAGCCTGACGAGGTCCGGGCCAGCACGGAGCGGCTCTGGGCCCAGCTGCAGCGCAGTCACGCCGAGGCCGCTCGACAGGACGGACCGACGGCGCCGCTTTCCAGCCTGTTTATCGATCTCCCATCGGTCGGCCGGCGGCTCGACTCGGCGGAGAATCTCTTCGAGCTTGGCATCGGTTCTCCCGAGGGCTCGACCGGGCAGGAACAATCGACCCACGTGCGATGTCAGCCGGCGGTTGCGCGGAATGGTCGGCTGGGCGAGTGGGTGGCCGAAATCCGGCGCCTCAAGAGCGAGGGCGAGATCATTTTGTTTGTCGCCGCAACGGCCGGCCGGGCCGAGCGCACGATCGAAGTGCTGAAGGAATACGACGTCTTCGCGGCGCCGGTGGATCGAGCTGAGGACGCTCAGTACGCCTCGGTGCTTGTGGCGACCGGCCGTCTGTCACAGGGATTTCGGCTTCCGGAGGCCGGGCTCCAGATCTTCGCTGAAACCGACGTGTTCGACGAGGAGCGGCGCGCGGCAGATCGCCATCGCTCCGCCAGGGGGGCGTTCATCTCGGACTTTCGCGACCTGGACACGGGCGACCTGGTCGTGCACGTCGATCACGGGATCGGCTTGTTCGTGGGACTCAAACAGATCGGTATCGGCGACGGCGTGCAGGAGTTCCTGGAGCTGCGGTACGCGGGCGAGGACAAGCTGTTCGTGCCGATCGAGCGGCTCGACCTCGTGCAGAAGTACACGGGCGCCACGCGGCCGCCCCTCGATCGGCTGGGCGGCGCTTCGTGGGAGCGGGCCAAGAGCCGCGTGAAAAAAGCCATGCGCGACATGGCCGAGGAGCTGCTCAAGCTCTACGCGGCGCGCAAGGCCGTTCCCGGCCACGCGTTCAGCACCGACTCGCACTGGCAGCGCGAGTTCGACGATGCCTTCGAGTACGAGCTCACTCCCGATCAGCGGTCGGCCATCGCCGACATCACACGCGACATGGAGGCCCCGACCCCAATGGACCGCCTGCTCTGCGGCGACGTGGGCTACGGCAAGACCGAGGTCGCCATGCGGGCCGCCTTCAAGGCGGTCATGGACGGCAAACAGGTGGCGGTTCTGGCCCCGACCACGGTCCTGGCCTTTCAGCATCTGAAGACGTTCAGGGAGCGGTTCGCCGGGTTTCCGGTCCGGGTCGACATGGTCAGCCGCTTCCGCAGCAAGGCCGAGCAGAAGGCCGCGATCGGGGACCTCGCCGCAGGCAAGGTCGACATCATGGTGGGCACGCACCGGCTCCTGTCGCGCGATGTCGAGTTCCGCGACCTCGGCCTGCTGGTCGTCGACGAGGAGCAGCGCTTCGGCGTCGCCCACAAGGAGCGCATCAAGCAGCTCAAGCGCAAGGTCGACGTGCTGACGATGACGGCGACGCCGATTCCGCGGACGCTCAACATGTCCCTTGTCGGCATCCGCGACATGTCGATTATCGAGACGCCGCCCAAGGATCGCCTGTCGATTCAGACCAGCGTGCTGAAGTTCGATCAGCATGTGATCGAGCGCGCCATTCGCAGCGAGCTCGAGCGCGGGGGCCAGGTCTTTTTCGTGCACAACCGCGTCGAGTCGATCTTCTCGATCGGCCACCTGGTGCAGCGCCTGGTCCCGGACGCGCGTATCGTCGTCGGCCACGGACAGATGAGCGAGGATGCGCTCGAGCGCGCGATGCTGGACTTCATCGCCCGCAAGCACGACGTCCTGCTGGCGACCACCATCGTCGAAAACGGGCTCGACATTCCGAACGCCAACACGATCATCATCAATCGTGCGGACCGATACGGCCTGGCCCAGCTCTATCAGCTGCGCGGCCGTGTCGGCCGGTCGGATCGGCCGGCGTACGCGTACCTGCTGGTGCCGCCGGCCGACAGCCTGTCGCCGGTCGCGAAGAAGCGCCTGGCTGCGATCCGGGAGTTCAGCGACCTCGGCAGCGGCTTCCGCGTGGCGGCGCTCGACCTCGAGATTCGTGGCGCGGGCAACCTGCTCGGCGGCGAGCAGAGCGGCCACATCGAGACGGTCGGCTTCGAGATGTACATGAAGCTTCTCGATCAGACGGTCCGCGAGCTCAAAGGGGAGGAACTCGAGGATGACGTGCGGACGAACGTCAACCTCCGGGTGGACCTGCGAATCGACGAGGCGTATGTGCCAGACGTGAATCAGCGTCTGGTGCTCTACCGGAAAGTCGCTGCGGCCCGGCGCCAGGAGCAGATCGCCAGCGTGCTCGAGGAGGCCGTAGACAGGTACGGGCCCCCGCCTGCGTCGCTGTTGAATCTGGCCGAGTATGGGCGTATCCGTCTGATGGCCGATCGACTCGGCCTCGAGGCGATCGACCGCGAGGGGCCGTCGGTCGTCCTACGGTTCAGACCGCAGGCAAAGCTCGATCCGGTCCGCCTCGTCTCGCTCGTGCGCGAGCGCTCGGATCTGTCGCTTGTGCCTCCCTCCAGCCTGCGGTTGACGCTCGCGCCGGAGGGCGGCAAGGTACAGCCCGTGTCCAGGCCGGGCGCCACCGTGAGCTGGTGGACAGCGCGGGCGCGCGCCGGGGCAGTCACGCCGGGCTTCAGCAAGGCCGAGATGTTGAAGCCTGCACACGAGGATCCACGCACGAGGGTTGGCATGTTCGAGCAGGTGGGTGGGTTGTTGAGCGAGCTCCTCGGGCGGATGTAGGATGTAACGAGGTGTCATGCTAAGCGAGCGAGTCAGGCGCCGTTCCGTTCATGCTGTCATTCTCGCGGCGGGCGTCGTGCTGGCCGGGGTGCCGGCGTCCGCGCAGCGTGTGGTCATCGAGCAGATCCTCGTCAAGGTCAACGGGGAGATCTTCACCAAGACCGATCTCGAGGCCCGTCAGGTGGCGGCGCTTCGCCAGATGGGTCAGCAGGCGGACCCCTCGGACGCTCAGCTTCGCAAGATGCTCCAGGATCTCACGCCGCAGCTGCTGGTCAACGTCGTCGACGAGATGCTCCTGGTGCAACGGGGTCGAGAGCTCGGATACCGGCTGGGCGACGAGCAGTTTCAGAGCATTCTCGAGAGCATCAAGAAGGACAACAAGATCGAAAGTGACGAGCAGTTCCAGGCGGCGCTCAAGCAGGAGAACATGAGCCTGTCGGAGCTGCGCCGCAACCTCGAGCGCCAGATGATCGTCTCGCGGGTGCAGCAGAATGAGGTGATGGGCAAGATTGCCGTGTCGGAGGAGGATGCCCGCCGGTACTACGACTCCCATCTGTCGGAGTTCTCCACGCCACAGGCGGTCACGTTGCGCGAGATCTTCGTGACCGTGCCCGGCGACGGTGCGACGGTCAACGTGGGCAACGACCGGGCGGCGCAGGCGAAGGCCGAAGCCATCAGGCAGCGCGCTCTTGCCGGCGAGAGTTTCGAGACGCTTGCCGCCGAACTGTCGGACGCTCCCTCGCGCGCCAATGCGGGCCTGATTGGCCCGTTGAGCCTGACGGACCTGTCGCCGGAAATCCGCAAGCTCGTCGAGGCAATGAAGGTCGGCGAGCTGACGGCGCTCCTCCGCGCCAATCGGGGGTACCAGATCCTGAAGTTGGAGGCGAGGACCGCCGCCGAGACGATGCCGTTCGAAAAAGCGCGCGAGGACATCAGCAATCGCGTCTTCACCGACAAGCGGCGCGGAGAGATCCAGAAGTACCTCGAGAGACTGCGATCGCAGGCGATTATCGATTGGAAGAACCCAGAGATCGAAAAGTCCTACAAGCAGGGCCTTACAGAGACTCCGGCAGAGCGGTCTTCACCGTAGGGTCAATGGTCTCTCTCCGCGCCTCGCGCGCCAGTGCCCCGAGGCGTCAGGCTCTCGACAACATGTCGACAGATCACCCTCCGGCGGCAGGTCCGCCAGGGCTGGGCCCCGCCGAGCACAGCTCCTGGTTTGCCGTGTGGACCCGATCGCGCCATGAGCAGGTCGTACGCGAGCAGCTCGAAGAGAAGCACATCACGGCGTTTCTACCGACCGTCACGCGCTGGAGCCGATGGAAAGACCGGAAGAAGCGCATCGACTGGCCGCTGTTTCCGGGGTACTGCTTCGCCAGATTCGATCCCGCCGATGCGTTGTCGGTCTTGAAGTGTTCGGGCGTCGTCAACATCGTGTCGGTCGAGGGACGCCCGGCCCCGATTCCGGAGTACGAGCTCGACAGCATCCGCCTGCTGGTCGCGAGCGAGCTGCAGTACGACCCCTGTCCGTTCGTTCGGGAGGGGATGATGATCGAAGTCGTCCATGGACCGCTGCGCGGCGTGATCGGCCGTCTCGTGCGAAAGGACACCACTCACGCGCGTCTGCTCCTGTCGGTCGATTTGATCGGACAGGCGGTCTCGGTGGAAGTGGACGCGGCCGACGTGCGGCCGTATTGACCTGAGTCATGAATATCGGGCCGGTCCATCTTGCCTCGCCCCTGGCGGTCGCGCCGATGGCCGGCATGACCGACTCGGCCTTTCGGCGGCTCGTCAAGCGCCACGGCGGCTGCGGCCTCGTTGTGACGGAGATGGTCAGCTCGGAAGGCCTGGTGCGGGGCATCGACCGCACGCTCGAGTACGCCGAATTCACCGAGGAGGAGCGGCCCGTCGCCATTCAGATCTTCGGTGGGGACCCCGAGACGATGGCGAAGGCTGCCGAGGTCGTGGAGCACATGGGCGCGGACATCGTGGACGTCAACATGGGATGCCCGGTGCCCAAGATCGCCAGACACAGTGCCGGGTGCAGCCTGATGCGGGAGCCCGAGCGCGCCGCCTCCGTCGTCGCGGCGATGGCCAAGGCGGTGAGGATTCCAGTGACCGTCAAGATGCGCGCCGGATGGAACGATCAACTGAGGAATGCTCCGGTGGTGGCCCGAATGATGGAAGATGCGGGCGCATCAGCCGTCGCGGTTCATGGGCGCACGGCCGAGCAGAGCTACAGCGGAGCGGCGGACTGGGCGCTCGTCGCGGAGATTGCGGATTTGCTGCAGATCCCCGTGTTCGGCAGCGGGGACTGCGTCGACCCCGTCCAGATTGTCGACAAACTTCAGCGTGGCGTCGAGGGCGTGCTGGTCGGCCGTGGAGTCCTGCGGAATCCGTGGATTCTCGCGCAGGCCGAAGCCCTGGCGGCCGGGCAGCGGCCTCGGGCGATCACGCTGGCGCAGCGAGGTCAGTTCCTCCTCGACTACATCGAGCTGCTCCTGGCCGAGCGCCTGAGAGAGCCGGCCGCGGACCGGCCTCGGTTCGCCGATCCCACATCAGTTCCGGACGGATCGAGGAGAGCCGACCGCCGCACGAGTCACGATCGATGGGTGATCAACAAGATTCGCGCGCTGGGGGCCTGGTACACGAAGGGGCTCGACGGCGGGTCGCACCTCCGCATGGCGATCAACGGTGCCGATTCACTGGTTGAACTGCGCGAGGTGATTGCGCGTTTCTTCTTTCCCCCCTCGTCTGACGCCACATGCACGTGCGTGTGATGCGGCGGCGAGAGCCGCGCGTGCGACGACGAGAGGGCGCGCGGCAACGGCATCGCGCCTCGCGGAGGGTGTTCGAGCGTCCACACGGCGGGCGAGTCGCCCACTACGGTGTGGGACGGGACACTAGCCTAGCGCGGGTGTCCACCCCGACTGCTCGAGCTCGGCGTGCTTGTCGTCGGCCGTGGCGACCGCTTGTGCCCAGCTGTCGAGCACAAGGGAGAAGGACGACTCGCCATTCACGACGAACCTGACTCGCCACCGAGAATCCGGGCAGTCCTGCAGGATGCACTGGATGCACGAATCTTGTTTTCGCATCAACCAGAGCGGGTAATCAACTGGGGGTCCGGAGATTCTGGTGGATCGTCGTTGCCAGGCGAGGATCTTGTCGTTCCGATTGTCGGTCACTTCCCTCTCGCGCGCCTCTGCGGCAAGATGCGAGCCCGGCCGCACGGGACAGAGAGGTTTCTGACAAGTGCTTGTTGGTCTGGAGCTTCTGGTCGAGCGAGAGGCGCGGTGTTTCGTCTGAAATCGCACGGGCGGCAGCCTTTCGTCGCGCCAGGGGATCAAGGGCTCTCAGGCTGCCCGAGGAGAACTCAGGAGGCCACGATGGCGTCGTTTCTGGACCCGCTGGTCGGCGGAAGGACCGGCGGCCGCCGGCTGGTCAACGCCCGGACCGGGAGCCTCGTGGCGCACTCGCTTCACACGGCGTTTGACTCGTCGTCTCGGCGAACGGGGTTGCTCCGGCACGATTCCCTCGCCGAGGGAAACGCGCTCATCATCGCGCCGACCAACGCCATCCACACCTTCTTCATGCGGTTCCCGATTGACGTGGCCTTTGTGGCCCGCTCGGGCCGCATTCTGAAGGTCAGAAGGGACCTGCCGCCGTGGCGCCTCGCAGCCGCGTGGCGCGGATACGCGGTGGTCGAGCTTCCGGCGGGCGCCCTGGCGAAGAGCGGGACCGGCGCCGGCGATATGGTCATCGTGGTCTGAGCTGGTCCGCTCACCGAAGCCGGTGGATCTCGAGGCCGTCAATGGTCGCGATCGGATCGTATCTCGACCGCACGAATTCCATGATGTGGCGGGAGGCCTCCGTGACGTACTTGTCGTCGGGACGGAACGTCACGATTCGGGGGGGCCGGGCCGTCAGTTCGGCCATGACCTGCTGGAGCTCAGTGGTTGTCTGAATGCCGAGCCCCGAATTGTAGAAGCGGACGAGGCTTCGCCGCCGCGCGAGGAAATAGAGCTCGGCGTCGTTGGGCAGCGCCAGGATGCTGTCTGTGGATGCACTCTCGCTCTGAATGACCTGCACGATCTGGCCGTAGACTCTGCGGTCCGCCTCGTCGAGCCGCAGGCGGCAGCGGTCGAGATCACTGGCACCGAGTGCCCAGGTGTTCGACAGGCGCTTCCCCTGCAGGACCTCCATCGGCGTCCGGAACCGCGACTGGCCTGCATGAAAGACGACGGCCACGACGCTCAAGCCCGCCGCAACCGCAGTCCAGGCAAGTCGATTCCATTTCCTCCCTGCGGCGGCCAGCCACAGCACTGAAGTCAGGCTCAGCCCTGCCGAGTAGTACAGGTACAAGGGGCCTTCGAACAGCAAGGAGGTCAGGGTGTAGAACGATGCAAGGATGGGGAGGATCAACGAGCGGGGATCGTCGCGCGCCCGAAGTCTCCTCAGAATGAGCGCCCCATTCAGCGCAGAAAGCACAGGAAGGAGCACCCAATAGATTCCGTTCACGACTCTGACCGGGTGAAACGAGGTGACGGCTTGGTACAGGGCCGCCAGTGGCAGGACGCCGTACCACCCTCGCCCGAAGAAGTCCAGCTGTGTTTCACCGACTGCGACGAACACGTTGTCGGTCACCCACGGCGCGAGCGATCCATTCGCAACGTGGTAGAGCACGAGCGGCAGAGTGGCCACCAGGCCACCGGCCGCCAGCGGTGCAAGGCTCTTACGAACGGCAGCGTTGTTCGCCTGGACCTTCACCAGCAACCACACGAGCATGGCCATCGGCCACACGGACATGAGCAGCACGCCGCCCGGTTCGGTTTCGGGATTGACGACCACGTAGGTCACCAGGATCAGGAGCATCAGCCCGACCACGGCTCTGGCCAGCAGCCGATCCCGGCCTTGCCCGTTGCCTCGCTGCTCGAGCATGACGACCGACAGCACTCCCATGGCCACCCACAGTCCGGACAGGTGCCGAAAGAGCGTCAGCACTCCAAGCAGAAGTCCTGCGCCGAAGAGACGCGCCGGATGTCCTGCGGGCAGCCGGACCAGCCACCATGCGAGCGCGACACACAGCGCAAGGCAGTACCAGTTGGGTGTGGGATTGACGAACTGGATGACGCCCAGCGCCGTACCAGCCACACTCGCGATTGCGGCGGTCAGGACGTCGCGCCGGGCGAGCAGGGCGTAGATGACGCACGCCTGGGCAAGAGCCGCGAGCATCAGTGGATAGCGGAGACTGACCATGTCGACGCCAAACAGGCGAAACGCGACGGCATGGAGAACGTGGATATAGCCGGGATGAATGTCCTGAAGGTCCCGGTTCAGCACCTCGCCGTTCAAGAACCGCTCCGCAATGTTCGCGTAGAACCCATCATCTGTGGGGTACCAGTACCGGTCGTGAAAATGCCACAGCAACAGGCCGTTGACCAGAGAGACCACGGCGAACAGGCCCCACCGCAAGGACATGGTTCCTTTATCGGTGTTCACATCGCGGCCCTGTACCGCCGGCGCTCGCAGTCCGCGTCACGAGCGGCTTGCTCGTATTTCCCAGCGCACAGTAATATCGGAAATCGCCCGATAACAGCGCCATGAGGATCCTGCGCCCCCGATTCAACCTCATCGAGCTCGCTCTGTGGGGCACATTGATTGCGGTGATCGCCTACGTCGGTGGACGCACCAGAACCCAGACAGAACTTCTGCCGTTTCTGTCGCGCGGCGGCGTCGAGCTGCGGCCGCTCGAGGAGCGTTTCGGCCCCGGGCACAATTCGCGCTTCGGCGAGGAATGGATGATCCGTGATTTCTTCGGCGACCAGAGGGACGGCATATTCGTCGATGTCGGTGCCAATCACTATCAGCGGGAGAGCAATACGTACTTCCTCGAGACAGCGCTCGGATGGTCCGGTCTGGCGATCGAGCCGCAGTCCAAATTCGCCGCCGACTACCAGTCCCATCGTCCGAAGACGACATTCGTTCCGCTCTTCGTGTCGGATACGTCGAATCGCGAAACGGTCATGTACGTGCCCACATACGACCTCATCGCGTCGGCCGACAAGGCGTTCGTGGAATCGGAAGGCGGGACGGACGTGCAGCCGCTCACGGTGAACACGACGACGCTCGACGACATCCTCGACCGGAGCGGCATCGCACGGATCGACTTTCTCTCGATGGACGTCGAGCTGCACGAGCCGGCGGCGCTGAAGGGCTTTTCGATCAACCGGTTTCGGCCACGGCTCGTCTGCGTCGAGGGACACCTACCAGTGAGGCAGCAGGTGCTCGACTACTTTGCGGCGCACGATTACGTCGTGCTGGGAAAGTACCTGCGCGCCGACAACATGAACCTGTGGTTCGCTCGAGCGCCGCACGCGACCGAGAGCCCGCTGCCTTAGGGCCCTTAGAGCGTTCGCAACCGCAATCGGCAGGCTAGTCCAGAAGTCTAGGACCCGGGGAAGCACGTCGAGGCCGCAGCCTGGCCGACGGGCACGACCGGAAGGCCAGCCCTGACGGCGAGAAAGCTCTTGTCGGTCCTGAAGTCGACGCGGTATCCATGAGCGAGCAGCCACGCCTCAGCTGGCGCCGCGCTTGGCAGCGGCAGCCAGGCATAGTCCGGGGCGAGGCGCTCCAGCGTATCGAGGCCCTTTCCTCCTTCGATAGCGAGCAGCTGGTCGAGCAAGCCGGGGCTGTAAACAGTCTCGCGCCGTCCATCGACAGAGACGCGGAGTGTGGGGCCGTGGTGCCAGATGACGTACTCCCCCCAGTTGAAGGATGTGACGAGCCGGCCGGCCGCGCCAGCCGACTTCAGTGCAGTCACGATCTGTCGATCCGGTTGCTCGCCTTCCTCGATGGCCACACAGCGCGGCAACATGCCGGTGCTCAACATGAACACGAGGGCCACGGCCGCTGCGCCGGCATCGATCCAGATCTTGGCGGACGGCGATGACCTAGCGGTCGGGCCCCGCCGCCAGCGTGGCGCGAGGAGCGCCAGTGCGGCCAGCACGTACAGCGGGACGAGCCGGCTGACCCACAATGCCGCGCCGGCCAGCGCGCCCAGCGGCGCGGCCTTCGCCAGAATCGGGCGCATGCCGACCTGTCTCGCGGTCCATGCGACACACAGAGTGCCGGCGGCCCAGAGAGCCATCATCTGCCACGAGTAGCGCCAGATCGGCAGCCATTCGTTGATACCTTCACGTGACAGCCGGACGGTGCTGGCAAGAAAGGCCCACAGGTGCCAGCCGTACGGCGTGGCGAGCGTAGCGACCGAGCACGCAGCCAGCAGGCCCGCCAGCGCGCGTCTCTCCGACGGTTCGTCCCAGGCGCGGACTACCGCCCAGAGCCCGATGATGCCTGCGCCGACGATCCAGCCTCCGTGCAGATTGACCCACGGGACGAAGAGCACGACGGCCCACCACCGACGCCGGACCGGGCCGTTGATCAGGCTGCACAGTACTGCCAGGAAGAGCCACGTCCAGAGCTGCGGCCGCAGCGTGAGCGTGAGTGGCAGCGAGGCGAGGGCGCCCACCGTCATCGCTGGCCAACGCAGCTCGTCGGCCGCGTCCCGGGTCTCTCCAGCCAGGACAGCCAGCGTCGCCACTGCGAGAAGTGCCTTCAGGCCCATGAGCCCCGTCTCGCCGCCGGCCAAGTACGCGAGGCCCATTACGACTTCGCTCAGCCACTCGTGATTCACCCAGGGCAGATCCTGAGTGAACGAATACGGGTCGATTGGAGTGAGCGCGCGATCACGGATGATGTCCAGACCGAAGCGCAGATGGCCCCAGAGGTCGGGATCGGTCGTCGTTTTCACGACGGCATAGCCCATCGTGATCCAGGCAGCGGGGCGCAGGGCGGCGCCGATATCGGCGAGCGATGCCCCGAGCGGCCGGCGCCCAACAGCACCGCGTTCGGACGCGGCGACCGGCGAGGGCGATTCGAGTGCTCTGCCCATCAGCGAGCTTTCTTGAGGTATCAACGAATCTTGAGAAGGCTCAGGATGTTCGAGAAGTCGTCGGTCCAGAGCGGGGTCGAGTCCTCGATCTGCGGCACACGCCACCTGGAGTCGGCGAGCAACTCCTTCAGGTCCTCGGACGACCGCGCCATCACTACCCAGTTCGACGACCGCTGGCCGGCTGCGAACGCATCCCGGTCGACCCAGTGCATCCGCTCGATCGCCGTCAGGCCCAAGCTCGACGCCACTCGCGCCAGCACGGGTCCCAGCGTGAGATGTCTGTTGGATACGTTGAAGACGAGCACTCCGCCAGGTGACAGCCGTTCCAGATACAGGATCACCGCCTCACGCGTCATCAGATGGACCGGGACGGCGTCCGAGCTGAACGCGTCAAGCACGATCAGTCCATATTGATGGGGCTGCGCACGCCCAATCGACAACCGGCCGTCTCCCACCACGACCTGGCACTGCTCGCCGCACGTCGCAAGATGCGAAAAGAATCCGTCCGATCCCGCAATGCGTGCCACGGCCGGATCGAGCTCGTAGAACGTCCAGCGCTGCCCGTCCCGGACATACTGGGCGAGTGATCCGATACCCAGGCCGACAACTGCCACCTCGGCGGTCCCGGACACACGGGGCAGGCTGTTGTACATCTGCCCGAACGGACCCGTTGGGTGGAAGTAGGTGAGCGGCTCGCTCGACAGACTCGCCGCCTGGATCCCGTGCAGCGTGGTTCCATGAATCAGCGACCGGTATGTGCCAGCCTGATCGCTGGTCACGCGGTACATCCCGTAGAACGTCCGTTCCGCGTGCAGGAGCGGCTCTCCGTATGCGGTCAGCGATCCGGCCACCAGCAGCGCAGTACCGCACAACGCGAACCGCAGCGGCCGCCTGGACTGACTGAAGATGATCACAGTCGGAATGCCGAGGACCGCGACCAGAACGCCTGCGCCGGCGTCGAGGGGCCGGACCAGGTACACGAGCACGGCGGCAAGCGCACCAACGGCGAGCGGTATGAGCGCGTCGAGCGCGAGGTCGCGACGCGATGACGCGGTCCGAGCGGCGAGCGCGGGCACGGCGCAGGCGCCGAGGAGCACCAGGGGGTACTCTACAACCCAGCTGAACAGGGCCGGTGCGAGCGCGGTGTTGAAGAGACCGCCGAGCATGCCGCCGAGCGCGACATGAAGGTAGAAGCCGGTCAGCGACGAGGCATCTGGTCGCAGGGCCGCCAGACTGCCATGGCACATCATGGCGGCGGAGGCGAAGGCGAACAGATGAAGCGGCAGTGCCATCCAGATCGGAACGGTTCTACCCGCGGCGATGAACATGATGAGGACCGGGACCAGCAGTCGCAGGCTTCGAAGCGCCGCGCCGCTGAGCGTACCGACGGGCGCCGCAAAGGCCACCACGAACGTCAGGAGGTACAAGGCCAGCGGCACAATCCACAGAAGAGGCACGGTCCCGATGTCGGTCGAAAGATACGTGGTCACGGCGAGCATCAGGCTCGATGGAACGAAGGACAGGGTCACCCACCTGATGCGCATCATGGGCGACGGCGGTGACGGTGGGTCGCTGGTCGACGCAGGCCTCCGATCGGATGCCGGTGGGTCCCCGCGCCTCAGGCCGAACGCGCACACCCACGTAAGCGCGACGAAGAGCGCGTAGCCCCAGGCCCAGAGCGAGGACTGGGCGCGCAGCGTCAGCCATGGCTCGACGGCCACCGGATACATCAGCAACGCAAGCAGGCTTCCGAGATTGCTGGCGGCGTAGAGAAAGTAGGGATCCTTCTGCCGGGCCCCGCCGGCGGACGCAAACCAGCGCTGGAACGAGGACGCGCTGGCCGAGAGCACGAAGAACGGCAGACCGATCCCGACCGCCAACGCCAGGGCCAGTCCGATGATCGGATGAACGGCCTGGGACACGGCCAGGCTGCCGGTGCGCCCGAACGGAAGCGTCGCAAACGCGAGAAGCTGAAGCCCCAGGTAAATGAGCGCATGTCGGCGCACGCCCAGCACGCGGATGGTGTCGGCAAAGGCATAGCCCAGCAGGAGCGCCGTCTGAAAAAAGACTACGCAGGTGTTCCACACCATCTGCGAGCCGCCGAGAGAGGGCAGCAGCATCTTCGCGATCATCGGTTCGAGAAGAAACATCAGGAACGCGCTGAGGAACAGGGCGCCCGAGAACACCCACTGCGTGGCGTTGAACATGGTCTGCGGACTCAAGCCGGCGGGCGGCGGAGCGCCCTTCCCCACGCGGCGAAGGGGTACAGCAGCTGGCTGGTCATCGACGAGCCCAGATCGTCGGTCACGCCGAGCGGAACGTTGCAGGGGCCCGGCACGTACCAGGTGCCGAACGCCCTGTCCAAGACGGCGAAGACGGTCGCGAAGTTGCTCCCCGAGCCGACGACGTCGCGCGC
>CAZCEL010000027.1:0-20320 GCA_964497175.1 uncultured Bifidobacteriaceae bacterium | reverse complement strand
TCTTCGCCATGGACGACATCAAGTTCATGACCGGCTACAACGTCGAGCCGGTGGTCGCGTCCGAGAACTCGGTGGTCGAGGCGATTTTCAAGTACTACCCGTCGCTCGCCAAGGCCGCCGCCGTCGCGGTCCGCACGTCCGGCCCGAGCACGCTCGAAGTCGCGACCAAGGGTCTCGAGGAGCTGCAGGCGACGCTCGACGATGCAGGCGAGGTCGAGGTGCTGGAGGAACTGCAGGAGATCAGCGCGGAAGCGCTGGCCCGGCAGGGCGAGGAGGCGCCGATCGTCCGGCTGGTGAACGTGCTCCTGATGTCGGCGATTCAGAAGGGCGCGAGCGACATCCACATCGAGCCGTACGAGAAGGAGCTGCGCGTCCGTTACCGGATCGACGGCATTCTGTACAACATCATGAGTCCGCCGCTGAAATTCCGCGACGCCATCGCCTCGCGCGTCAAGATCATGTCCAAGCTCGACATCGCGGAGAAGCGCCTGCCCCAGGACGGCCGGATCAAGATTCGGTACAACGAGCAGGGCGTCGCCAAGGAGATCGACTTCCGCGTGTCGGTGCTGCCCACGCTGTTCGGCGAGAAGATCGTGATGCGCCTGCTCGACAAGGACAAGCTGATGCTCGACATGACGCGGCTCGGCTTCGAGTCCGAGGCGCTGGCCAAGTTCGAGGCGGCGATCATGCGGCCCTGGGGGATGGTGCTGGTGACGGGCCCGACCGGGAGCGGCAAGACGAACACGCTGTATTCGTCGATTGCGCGGATCAACACGCCGGAGACCAACATCATGACGGCCGAGGATCCGGTCGAGTTCAACCTGATCGGCATCAATCAGGTCCAGGTGCGCGAGAGCATCGGGCTGAACTTCGCGGCGGCGCTTCGCTCCTTCCTGCGTCAGGATCCGAACATCATTCTCGTGGGCGAGATCCGGGACTTCGAGACGGCCGAGATTGCGGTCAAGGCTGCGCTGACGGGCCACCTCGTGCTGTCGACGCTTCACACCAACGACGCGCCGAGCACGATCAACAGGCTGATGAACATGGGCATCGAGCCGTTTCTGGTCTCGAGCTCGGTGCACCTGATCTGCGCGCAACGGCTCGTGCGCCGCATCTGCGGCCACTGCAAGGAGCCGCACTCGCACCAGCCCGCCGCGCTCATTCAGGCCGGCTTCTCGGCCGAGGACGCGAACACGGTCACGCCGATGAAGGGTGTCGGGTGCGATCGCTGCAATCTGACCGGCTACAAGGGACGAATCGGCCTCTACGAGGTGATGGAGATCAGCGAGGAGCTGCGCGAGCTGATCCTGGTCGGGGCCTCGGGCATCGAGCTCAGGCGCAAAGCCATCGACGACGGGATGATCACGCTCCGCCAGAGCGGCCTGCGCAAGGTCAGGGACGGCGTCACGACGGTGGACGAGGTCGTCAGGGAGACGGTCAAGTAGCGGTGGGGGCGATGCCGACGCTTCCGGAGCTGCTCAAGACCATGGTCGAGATGGACGGCTCGGACCTGCACGTCACCGCCGGCACGCCGCCGCAGGTGCGCGTGCACGGGCGGCTCCAGCGCCTCCGCCTGCCGGAGCTGACGCCGTCGGACACCAAGCAGCTCGCGTACAGCGTGCTGACCGACGCGCAGAAGAAGCGCTTCGAGGAGACGCGGGAGCTCGACTGCTCGTTCGGCATCACGGGCATGGCGCGCTTCCGGTGCAACGTGTTCAGCCAGCGCGGCGCCGTCGGCGCGGCGTATCGGCTGATTCCCGAGACGATCCGATCGTTCGGCGAGCTGCACCTGCCGCCGGTGCTCGCGACGCTCGCCGATCGGCCCCGCGGACTGGTCCTGGTGACCGGCCCCACCGGGAGCGGCAAGTCCACCACGATCGCGGCCATGCTCGACAAGATCAACGCCGAGCGCCACCAGCACATCCTGACGATCGAGGATCCGATCGAGTACATCCACGCTCACAAGAACTGCCTCGTGAACCAGCGGGAGGTCCACAGCGACACGGCAAGCTTCCACGACGCGCTGCGCGCCGCGCTCCGCGAGGATCCCGACATCGTCGTGATCGGCGAGATGCGCGATCTGGAAACCGTCGAGGCCGCGCTCAAGATTGCCGAGACCGGGCACCTGACGTTCGCGACGCTCCACACGAACTCGGCGGCGCAGACTATCAACCGCATCATCGACGTCTTTCCTCCCGGCCAGCAGCCGCAGGTTCGCACGCAGCTCTCCCTGGTGCTCGAAGGCATCGTCTGCCAGGCGCTGCTGCCGCGGGCGGACGGCACCGGCCGAGTCGCCTCGCTCGAGATCCTGATGCCCACGCCCGCCATTCGCGCGCTCATCCGCGACGACAAGGTGCATCAGATCTACGGCGCCATGCAGGCCGGACAGGACAAGATCGGGACGCAGACAGCGAATCAGTCGCTCGCGACGCTGTATCGAAGCCGGCTGATCACGATCGAGACCGCCCTCGCCGCCTCCTCGCTCAAGGACGAGCTGCAGGACATGATCAACAGGGGAGCGGGCGTCGTGGCCGGCGCCGGCCTCGCGCGCGGGCGGTAAAGGGGAGCAGCCGGCCCATGCCGACGTTTGCATATTCGGGGCGCACACGCGGCGGCCAGACCGTCAGCGGCGAGCGGAGCGCCGACTCGGTGGACGCGGCGGTCTCGGCTCTCCGCCGCGAACAGATCCTCGTGACCCGGATCACGGCGGCCAGGCCGAAGGCGGTGAAGAAGGAGGCCCCGGGCCGGACCGGCAGGAAGGTCGCGGCCAAGAGCCTGGCCGTGTTCACGAGACAGTTTTCCGTGATGATCGATGCGGGCCTACCGCTTGTGCAGGCCCTGGATATCCTCGGCGCTCAGGAGGAGGACAAGCACTTTTCCGCCGTCATTGCCCAGACCCGAGCCGATGTGGAATCCGGCGCCTCGCTGGCCGATGCGATGCGCAAGTACCCCAGGACGTTCGACCCGCTGTTCACGAACATGATCGCGGCCGGTGAGGCGGGCGGCATCCTCGACACGATCTTGCACCGCCTGGCGGTGTACATCGAGAAGAACGTCAAGCTGACAGGCAAGGTCAAGTCGGCGATGATGTACCCGATCGCCATCCTCTGCATCGCCGTGCTGGTCGTCGCCGGCATTCTCTGGTGGGTCATTCCCAGCTTCGCGCAGATGTTCGAGGGGTTGGGCGCAGAGCTCCCCGCCCCTACGCAGTTGGTCATCTGGCTGAGCAACTGGTTCACCAGGAACGTCCCGTTCGTCATCGCCGCATTCGTGGTCCTCGGCTGGGGCCTGCGCCGGTACTACGCGACCGACGGCGGGCGGCACGTGGTGGACCGCTGGCGGCTGAAGCTGCCGGTCCTCGGGCCGGTCATGCGGAAGCTGGCCGTGGCCCGCTTCTGCCGGACGCTCGGCACGCTCATCAGCTCGGGCGTTCCCATTCTCGACGGCCTCGACATCACAGGCAAGACCGCCGGCAACGTGATCATCGAGGACGCCGTGATGACCACGCGCAAGAGCATCGAAGGCGGCGAGACGATTGCGTTGCCCCTCAAGGAGACGGGCGTCTTTCCTGCAATGGTCGTGCAGATGATTGGCGTTGGCGAGGCCACAGGCGCGCTCGATGCGATGCTCGGCAAGATCGCCGACTTCTACGAGGAAGAAGTGGATGCCTCGGTGGCCGGGCTGCTGACGCTGCTCGAGCCGATCATGATTGCCGTGCTTGGCGTGATCGTCGGGGGCATCGTCGTCTCCATGTACATGCCTATCTTCGAGATGGTGAGCAAGCTGAGCTGATGGCACCTGCTGAGGAGTCGCGCGGAACCGGATCGCCTGCGGCGGCCTCCCTCGCCACGACCGGTCCGGAGTTGCGCAGGAACCTCGCCCGGATGATCGGCATCCGGGCCATCATCGGCACGCTGCTCCTCGGCGGCGCCACGTTTGCCGAGATCTCCGCGCCAGGGCTTCGTGCCCTCGACCCGTTCTTCTTCCTCATCACCCTGACCTACATCCTGACCATCCTGTACGCAGCGACGCTGAGGCTCGCGGGCCGCCATCGCTGGCTGGTCGATCTCCAGCTTGGCGGCGATGCGCTCATCGTCTCGGCGTTCGTCTACTTTACCGGCGGCATCGCCAGCTTCTTCTCCTTTCTCTACGTGCTGCCGATCGTTGCGGCCAGCACCGTCCAGTCCAGGCGCGGGAGCCTGCTCGTCGCCACGCTGAGCGCGGTCCTGTACTTCGGCATGGTCGCCATGCAGTACCTTGCGGCCTCCGGCGTGCTCGATCCACGCATTGCGCCGGACAGCTCGCTCCTCCCGCCCAATGCGATCGCCCAGTACACCGTTGCGCTCAATCTGTTCGGTCTCTTCGCGGTGGCGCTGATCAGTGGGTCGCTCGCCGAACGCCTGCGGTCCTCCAATGCGCGGCTGCAGCAGGCCTCGAGCGAGATCGCGGACCTCCAGGCGCTCAGTCAGCATGTGATCAACAGCCTCCGGAGCGGGCTGGTGACGACCGACATGTTCAAACGCGTGCTGACGTTCAACCATGCCGCCGAGACGATCACCGGTGTGCCGCTGCCCTCGGTCGTCGGCCAGCCTGTCGCCGACGTGCTCCAGCTTCCCGATTCGATCGCCGGAATCCTCGATCAGGGACGGGTGGATCAAGCGCAGCGGCTCGAGCTGCGCTATAGAAGGAGGGACGGAACCGAGATCGATCTCGGACTCAGCGTCAGCCATCTCGAAACGCCAGGCGGACGCGCCGGGCACCTGTTGACCTTTCAGGATCTCACCGAGGTGAAGAAGGCCGAGCGTGAGGCCCTCCGCCACCAGCGCCTCGCGGCCGTCGGCGAGATGGCCGCCGGCATTGCCCACGAAATCAGGAACCCTCTGGCGTCGATGTCCGGTTCCATTCAGCTGCTGCGGCAGGAGCTGCCGCTCAGCCTCGATCAGGAACAGCTCATGGACATCGTGCTGCGCGAATCCGAGCGGCTGAACAGTACGATCCGCTCGTTCCTCGCGTACGCGCGGCCACAGCGGTTCGCCGCCGCGCGGTTCGACGTGCGCCGCGCGCTGAACGACACGGCGCTGCTGCTCCGGCACAGCCTCGAGGTCGACGAGGGCCATACCATCGAGGTCGACGTGCCCGACGCCGAGCTGTGGTACGAAGCCGACGAGGGGCAGATCAGACAGGTCGTGTGGAACCTCGCCACCAACGGATTGCGCGCCATGCCGGACGGGGGCCGCCTGCGGCTGGCCGGCAGGCGCAATCCCTCTGGTGAGGTCGTCATCAGCGTGTGCGACCAGGGCACGGGGATCCCATCAGGCGAGATCGATACGTTGTTCCAACCCTTCCATGGGAACTTTGGCAGGGGCAGCGGACTCGGCCTCGCCATCGTGCACCGCATCGTCACCGATTACCAAGGCCGCGTCGAGGTGGCATCACCTCCGGGGGCCGGTACGACTATCACCGTGCGGCTGCCCGTGCTGGAGACCGTGACGGCATGAACAGCCCCGCACACGCCCAACCGACCGAGCGGCGTCCGGCGCGCGTGCTCGTCGTCGACGATGAGCTGTCGATCCGGGAACTACTGGCGATCGTGCTGCGCCGTGAGGGGTACGACGTCGTGCTCGCCGAAGACGGCCAGTCGGCCATCCAGGCCCTGGAGCACGACCCGTTCGACCTGCTCATCTCGGACATCAAGATGCCGGACATGAACGGCGTCGAGGTCCTGCGTGCCGCCAAGAAAGTGGATCAGGACATCCTGGCCATCATGATCACGGCGTTCGCGTCCACCGATACGGCCATAGAAGCCATGCGTCTGGGCGCGTGCGACTACCTCAGCAAGCCGTTCGACATCGACCTGCTCAGGATGAAGGTGCGCGAGAAGATCGAGAACCGGCAGCTGCGGCAGGAGAATGTGCTGCTGAAGCGGACGCTCGGGCTGTCGCACCAGTTCACGAACATCATCGGGCGCAGCGAGCCCATGCTCGAGGTGTTCAGGATGATAGAAACCATCGCCCGCACCAACAGCACCATTCTCCTCACGGGGGAATCCGGCACCGGCAAGGGCCTTGTGGCGCAAGCGATACATTTCCACTCCCTGCGGCGCGACAAGCCGATGGTGTCGCTCAACTGCGGCGCGCTGCCAGAGCCCCTGCTCGAGTCGGAACTGTTCGGCCACATGCGCGGAGCGTTCACCAGCGCCGACTCCAGCAAGAAGGGTCTGCTCGAGGTGGCCGACAAGGGCACGATCTTCCTGGACGAGATCGGCGAGATGAGCGCAGCGATGCAGGTGAAGCTCCTCCACGTCCTGCAGGAGCGGCGGTTCCGCCGCGTGGGCGGGCTCGAGGAGCGGCCGGTCGACATCCGCGTGATCGCCGCCACCAACCAGGATCTGGCGAGGTCCGTCGCGGAGGGCCGGTTCCGGGAAGACCTCTACTACCGGATCAACGTCATTCCGATCGCGCTGCCGCCGCTTCGGGACCGCAAGGAGGACATCCCCCTGCTGGCCGAGCACTTTCTGGCCAAGTACGCCCACCAGATGCAAAAGGGGGTGGCCAGGTTCTCGCACGCGGCCATGGAGCATCTCAACCGGCACAGCTGGCCGGGCAACATCCGTGAGCTGGAAAACGTCGTCGAGCGGGCCGTTGCGCTCGAGAGCAGCCCGACGATCCTCCCCGAGAGCCTGCCGCCCGCCATCCGGGGAACTCCGCCCCGGGGCGACAGCCCGCGGTGGGCGGAGGCGTTGCCGGGGTCCGGCTTCGATCTCGAGGCGCACGTCAAAGAGATCGAACGCGCCTATCTGGCGAGGGCGCTCGACCAGGCGGGGGGTGTGCAAGTGAAGGCGGCCGAGCTGCTGGGAATGAGCTTCCGGTCGTTCCGGTACTACGCGAAGAAGTACAATTTGAAGTGACAATTTCTGTCGACGTGAGGTGTCATGGAGTGTCACAGGGGCGCTCAGGGTGTGAGCCGTCAGTCTCGCGCGAGAGCACAAGGTCCTTGCGTACAGGTAGTTAGTCCTCCGGCTCCCGCCAGGTTGCTGTGGCACCTCGCTTGCTGGGACGATCGCCGGGTCGGGACATGTTCTCAGAAGGAGCCAGTGCAATGAAGATTCGCAATGCGAAGGGTTTCACGCTGATCGAGCTGCTCATCGTTGTCGCGATCATCGGGATCATCGCGGCCATCGCGGTTCCCGGACTGCTGCGAGCCCGGATGTCGGGCAACGAAGCCTCGGCGATCGGCTCACTGCGGGCGATCAGCTCGGCACAGTCCACGTTTTCGTCCAGCTGCGGCTCGAACGGCTACGCGCAGGATCTGGCGGACCTGGCGAAGCCGCCTGCCGGTTCCACCGCAGGGTTCATCTCGCCGGATCTGTCGGCCAATGGTGTGGTCAAGAGCGGCTACGCAGTAACTCTTACGGCCGACGATGGCGCGGCGGCGGTGACCGTGGCATCGGCCACCTGCAACGCGTCCGCGAACGACGCGATGTCGGCGTACTTTGCCGAGGCGCATCCGGTGACTGTCGGTTCGACGGGCCAGCGGTCGTTCGCCACTGACAGCCGCAGCACGATTTTCCTCGACAATACCGGGGCCACGTTCACCGCGCCGATCGATCCGGCGGCGACGGCCCTGCAGTAGCGCCGCCCGTTCGCCCGACCTGGTCACGGCTTGACGCTTCGCCCGGCCGGTTAGAGAATCAGGACTCACCGCAGTGACCCGGTGAGTCCTGACCCATGACCAAGACACTGTCCCTTGTCGCGCTTGTCTGCGCGCTGGCAGGCCTGGCCGCCTCGGGCTCGGCTGCCTACGTTCATTACCGGATGCTCAGCGATCCGACGTATACGAGCTTTTGCGACGTGAACGCCACAGTCAGCTGCACGCAGGTATACGCGAGCCGCTTCGGCGCCTGGCAGGGCATCCCGGTCGCGATCTTCGGCGCCATCTGGTTCGGGTTCGCGACGCTCGTGTCGGTTGCCGGGATGACGGCCGGGCCTCGCGTCAGGGAGAACGTTCCGGGCTACCTGTTTGCGGGCTCGACGCTGGCACTCGCGGCGATTCTCTACCTGGGCTACGCATCGTTTGTCCTGCTGAAGCTCGTGTGCGTGCTGTGCGTTGCCACCTACGCGGCGGTGATCGGCCTCTTCGTGGTGTCCGGTGCCGCGACGAGCGTTCCCATGCTGTCGCTGCCACGACGAGGGGTTCAGGATGCGCGCGCGCTCCTCGGGAGTCCGATCGCGGCAGCGCTCGCGCTGCTCTGGTTGGGGGGCTCCGCATCGACGCTCGCGTTCTTCCCCCGCGAGGCGGTCCCGCCGGCACAGGCCGCTGCCGAGGCCGTCGCGCCCGAGCCGCCGAGCCAGGACCAGCGCTCCGAGCTCGAGCGGTTTCTGGCGACCGCGCCCCGCATCCCGATGGCGGAGGCCGCGGAGGGAGCCCGGGTGGTCGTCGTGAAATTCAACGACTACCAGTGTCCGGCCTGCGCGCAGTCTCATCAGCAGTACAAGCCCGTTCTGGCGAAGTACGCGGCCTCGAACCCGGGTGCGGTGCGCATCGTGATGAAGGACTTTCCGCTCAGCTCGGACTGCAACCCAGCCGTCCGTACCGCGATGCATGCGGGCGCCTGCGACGCGGCCGTCGCCGTGCGCCTCGCGCGCGCACGCAACCGAGGCGAGGCGATGGAAGAGTGGCTCTACACCCACCAGCAAGGCATGACATCAGCGACGGTCCGGCAGGCGGCGCGGGAGATCGGCCAGGTCACCGATTTCGAGGCGATGTACGCGGCGACGCTGGAGCTCGTCAAGAGCGATGTCGCGCTCGGCCAGCGCCTGAACATCACGTCAACGCCGACGTTCTTCATCAACGGCGTGAAGGTCGACGGGGCCTGGGCCCCCCAGTTCTTCGATCAGGCCATCGCGCTCGAACTGCAGCGGACCTCGCCGCAATAAGCTCGCGCAGTAATGGCGGCGCTGGCGACTTACGAGCTCACCAAAGACTACGCCGTCGGCTTCTGGCGGCCGCGACCTCGCCGGGCTCTCGACCGACTCACGCTCTCGGTTGAGCCGGGCGAAGTGTTCGGGTTTCTCGGCCCCAATGGCGCGGGCAAAACCACGACGCTGAAGCTGCTCATGGGTCTCGTCTTTCCGACATCGGGCCGCGCCGAGCTGCTCGGCAAACCCACGGGGGATCGATCCGTCAAGCGGCGTCTAGGCTACCTTCCCGAGCATCCCTATTTCTACGATCACCTCACAGCCGAAGAGCTGCTGACGTACTTCGCCGGCCTGTTCGGATACGCCGGTGCTGAGCGGCGCGCCCGCGTCAGTCGGCTCCTCGACCAGGTGGGCATCGGCGGCGAGCGTCGTCTGCAGCTCAGGAAGTTCTCCAAGGGTATGCTGCAGCGCGTCGGCGTGGCGCAGGCCCTCATCAACGACCCGGAACTGCTCGTGTTCGACGAGCCGATGTCCGGTCTCGATCCGCTGGGCCGGCGCGACGTGCGGCGCCTGATTCTCAGCCTTCGGGACCGTGGCTGCACGGTCTTCTTCAGCTCTCACGTCCTCAGCGACGCCGAGGCGTTGTGCAGCCGAGTCGCCATTCTGTCCAAGGGCCGGCTGGCCGCCACGGGCCGCCTCACCGACATGCTGGCGTTCGAGATCAAAGGCTGGGAGCTGGTCGCCACGCACGTGAGCGAGCCCCTGGCACGATCGCTCGGCGCTCGCGCACGGAAGGTCGTCAGGCTTGGCGAGGGCCGCTACACCATCGAGCTGACGAGGGATACGCCGCCCGACCAGGTGCTGGCCGAGCTCGCGGCCGCTGGTGCGAGCGTCGTCTCCTTCAACCCGATCAGGGAGACGCTCGAGGACTTTTTCGTCCAGCAGGTCGCCGCGTCTTGAGATCCACCTGGCTGATTGCCGTCAACGTCTTCCGGGAGTCCGTCAGGGACAAGGTGCTGTACAACCTCGTGATCTTCGCGGTCGTGCTGATGGGTGCGTCGTATCTGGTCGGTCAGCTGACGGCCGGGCAGGATGTCAAGATCATCAAGGATCTGGGGCTCGCCGCCATATCCGTGTTCGGCCTGTTTATTGCGGTGTTTATTGGCATCGGGCTCGTGTCCAAGGAGGTGGAGAAGCGCAGCATCTACAGCCTGCTGTCGAAGCCTGTCAGCCGCGTCCAGATCGTTCTGGGAAAGTACATCGGCCTGGTGCTGACGCTCGCCGTCAACCTCTCGGTCATGGTTCTGGCCCTCTACAGCGTGCTCGCGTACATGGCGTGGAGCCTGGGCCCGGCCTCCGCGGCGGCCGGGCAGCCGGTGCTCGATCCGGCGATGCTGAAAGCGGCGGTGCTCACCTTCCTCGAGCTGGCGATTGTGACTGCCATCGCGCTGTTCTTCTCGACCTTCTCCACGCCGATGCTGTCGGCGGCGCTGACCGTCGGTCTGTTCGTGGCCGGCAGGTTCAGCGCTGATCTGCGCAACTTCGACCAGGTCGTGGACGCTCCCCCGGCGGCAGCTCTGGCGCGGGGGCTCTACTGGGTGCTTCCAAATCTCGCGCCCTTCGACGTGCGCGCCCAGGTCGTGCACGGGCTTCCGGTCCCGCCCGGCTACATGGCGCTGACATCTCTCTACGCCGCGCTGTACGTCGCCGCGCTGCTCGTGGCAGCGTCCGCGGTCTTCGCCAGGCGGGACTTCCGATGATGGCGCGGGACTCGATGGTCTCGACGGCTCTCACGCTCGCTGGTGTTGCGCTGTTGGTGGCGGGAGCGGCAGGCGTTCAATGGGTCCGCGAAGCACGCTACGGAACCCGGGCGGCCAGCGAAGAATCGATCTCTCTGACGTCCGGCTCCGCACTGCGTGGACTGACCAAGGGCTACAACACGCTCGCGGCAGACGTCTACTGGATCCGTACCTTGCAGCACTACGGAGGCACACGCTTGCGTCTGTCGCGCGTCGAGCCGGACCAGACAGCCTTCACCGACGAGGCCCGCTATCCGCTGCTCTACCCTCTACTCGACGTGACAACCACGCTGGACCCCAGGTTCAACATCGCCTACCGGTTCGGAGCGATTTTCCTGGCCGAGGCCGAGCCTGGCGGCGCGGGGCGCCCCGATCTGGCCATTGCCCTGCTCGAGAAAGGGCTCAAGGAGCGGCCCGACAAGTGGGAGTACATGCAGGACATCGGATTTGTCCATTATTGGTGGCGCGGGGACTATCCGCAGGCTGCTGAGTGGTTCGCACGCGCCGCGGATGTCCCCGGGGCGCCGTGGTTTCTGCGGTCGCTGGCGGCGACGACCCTGGCCGAAGGGGGCGACCGGGGGTCGTCCCGGATCATGTGGGAGGCCATCGGCCGATCGGCCGAGAACGAGTGGCTGCGCAGGGACGCCGAGCGCCGGCTGCTGCAGTTGCAGGCGATGGACGACATTGACGCGCTCCAGGATGCGGTTGACCGGTACGTGGCCGCGCGGGGAAGCGCCCCGCCAGACTGGGCGGCCCTCATCCGCGACGGGCTGCTTCGAGACGTTCGGATCGATCCGACCGGGACCCCCTATGAGATCGAACCGCCCGGCCGCGTGCGCGTGTCGCGGAAATCCGCGCTGTTTCCTCTGCCCGAGGAACCTCGGCGCCTGGTCCGGGCTCCAGCGTGACGGGAGCACCCGTCGTGGCGGCCGCAGTCGTGGGGGGCGTCGTCGGCAGTTTTCTCAACGTCTGCATCCATCGGTTGCCCCTCGGCATGTCGGTGGCGAGGCCCGGTTCCAGCTGTCCCTCGTGCGGCCGACCTCTGGTGTGGTTCGACAATATTCCGATCGTGAGTTACCTGGCGCTTGCGGGTCGATGTCGAACCTGCCACACCGCCATCTCGGTACGGTACCCCCTGGTCGAAGCCGTCACGGCGGCCATGTTCGCCGCCCTCCTGTGGCACTTCGGTCCCGGTGCACTCCTCGCCTCGAAGCTGGTATTCGGCTGCCTGCTGCTCATGCTCTTCGCCATCGACCTGGAGCATCACGTGCTGCCCAACGTGCTGACGGTTCCGGGCATCATCGCCGGATTCCTGTTCAGCACGATCGCCGAGCCGGGCTGGATGGCCTCGCTCGCCGGCATCGTGCTGGGAGGCGGAAGCTTGTGGCTGCTCTACGAGGTCTGGCTGGCGATCCGCCGGGAGGAGGCGCTCGGTTTCGGTGATGTGAAGATGCTGGCCATGATTGGCGCGTTTCTCGGCTGGCGGCTCATGCTGCTGGCGCTCGTGCTGGCGTCGTTCGCGGGCTCGCTGGTCGGCCTCGTCATCCTCGCGGCACGCAAGGGCAGCATGAAGTCCGCGCTTCCATTCGGAACATTTCTCGCCCTGGGCGCCGCGATCGCGGCGACTCTGGGGCAGGGCGTCATCGATTGGTATCTCCGCTTCTGGTAAGGAGCTGGGCGATCGCGACGGCGCGGGTCGTCCACGCGCTGTTCTTCCTCATCGCGACGACCTATGCACTGCTGACATATCACCCGTTCGCCTACCAGCAGTTCATCAGGCCCCATCTCATCGCCGCCTTGTCGAGCTTCGTCACCTGGCATCACCTGTGGTACTGGCTCGTGCTGCTGGTGACGGCTCTCACGCTGGCGCCGGCACCAGCGGCCCGCCGCGCCGCCCGGCTCTATCTGGCGCTCGCATTCCTGTTCGGGGTCGTGCTGACGGTGCGCCCGATCCTGCCGAGGGTCGAGAACAACTGGACGGGGCTCGTGCTCGCGTTCGGATTTCTTGTCCCGCCGATTTGGCTGGCGGCGATCGATCACCTGTCGACGCGGTCGCTGGCCGGTAGCGGCTACTCGTCGGAAACGCGCGTGCTGCGGAGCGGCGTCGCCGCGGCGGCCCTCGTGTGGATGTTCCAGACCCTCGCCGCGCCTCTCCGTTGGAATCGGCTCGGCGAGCTCGCCGTGAACTGGAGTGCACTGCTGTTTGGCGCAGCGACATCGCTGGTGCTGCACGTTGCGCTCTTTACCGCCGTCTGCCTGCTCGTCATCCTGCTGACTCGGCTGGTCCGCGCAGTGGGCTGGCCGTACTCGATCGAATACGCAGCGCTGGGGGCCCTCGGGTGGTCGTTCGTGGCGCTCGTCTGCCATAGGCTCGTGTTCGCCCCGATCGCGTTCGAAGGGCCAGCGGCGCTGGCGCTGGCGGGCGCCGTGTCGCTGACGCTGCTGGCCGTCTGGTCGGCCGTCGCGCGCCGGCTCGTGATGGCGCGGGCGCGGCCCGTGACGGCAGCGGAAGCATGGCTCGCTCCCATCCCCGGTGCCTCGTCGCCGTGGCCGGCCGTCATCGCGGGAACGATAGCCCTGCTCGCGATTTTGAACGTTGCCCTCGAGCGGGCCGCGACGTTCGACTGGGACTTCCTCGTCCAGAACCTGATCGTCGTCCTGCTCTGGCTGCTCGTGTTCGCATTGGCTCATCGGGCCATGCCGCACGGGAGGACCGAGGCCGGATGGCGCGGTCCGCTGCTGTTGGCGGCGTCGATTGCGGCCCTTGGCACGCTCGGCAGGCCCGCTGCCTCTGTCGCGGAATTGACAATCCACGCCAGCGGCGGAACGTTCGTCCCTGAATTCGCGCTGGACGGCTTCGCCGCCCTGGATCCTTCGTACCGCCTGATCCGGCGCGGTTTCGCGACGGCTCAGAGGGACGCGGCCGCCTTTCACGCCTACTTGCGCGAGAACACGGCGATCGAGCATGTGGAGCTTGCCCCCGTCCACGTCGAGTTCGCCGAGCCTCTCAGCGCCACCCCTGGTCCCAAGCCCCACATCTTTCTCTTCGTCATCGACAGTCTTCGGCGCGACTACCTGCATGCCTACAACCCGTCGGTGACGTTCACTCCGTCGTTCGATCGGCTGGCCCGCGAGAGCTTCGTGTTCGAGCGGGCGTTCACGCGGTATGGAGGCACGGGCCTCTCGGTTCCGGCGCTGTGGGCGGGCGGTCTTCTGATTCACCAGCAGTACGTCAAGCCCTTCGGTCCGATGAACGCACTGCACCGACTGCTCGTTGCTGAAGGCTACGAGCCGATGATCGGCCTCGATTCGATCATGAGCGTGCTGCTGGCAGACGAGCCTGCGGTGGTCGAACTGGACCGCGGCGTGCCGACCGTCCGGTACGACCTGTGTCGTACCCTCGACGAAGTGCAGGAGAAACTGGCCCGCCGGCCCGCCGGGTCGCCCTCGGTGTTCGTGTACACGCTTCCTCAGAACCTGCATATCTCCCGCGTAAGAAGCCTGGAGGCTCCAGCGGGCGCGGACTATCCGGGCTTCTTTGCACCGGTTGCCGCGGAGATCGAGCGGATGGACGAGTGCTTCGGCCGCTTTCTCGACCGGATCCAGTCGACGTCTGTCTGGGAGAACAGCGTGGTCATCCTGACCTCCGATCACGGCGACTCGCTCGGCGAGGGCAGGCGCTGGGGGCATTCCTACACGATGTTTCCCGAGGTGGCCGGTGTGCCGCTGATCATCCGCGTCCCGTCCTGGCTCGGCGGCGAGCTCCGCGCAGAGGTCTCGGCGCCCAGCTTCACCAGCGATATCACGCCGACGCTCTACGGGCTGCTGGGACACGCGCCGAAAGACCTGGGGCGGGCATACGGGCGTCCGATTATCGTCCCCCGTGCGGTCGCTCTCGAGCCCAGAAGCGAGCCTGTACTGCTCGCATCGAGCTACGGCGCGGTGTACGCCCTGGTGAGCGACGAAGGCAGGACGCTGTATGTCGCCGACGGCGTCAACGAGACGGACTACGCCTACGATCTCTCGAACATGAACGCGCCGGTCCGAGTGGGAATCACCGACAGCCGACGGCAGGCGGCCCGCCACTTCATCACCTCGCAGATCGGGGAACTGGCGGCCGCCTACGGCCTGTGGCGATGAAGAGATGCCACTGACGACGCCCGCATACGCGCTGCTCGGTCTGACCGCGCTCGTCCTCGTGCTGGCAGCCTGGCTCGTCGTCACCGTCGTGCGGAGGGCGGGCGGCCGCCGTGGGTCATCACAGGTCCGGGGGCATGGCGGCGAAACGGCGCTCCTGTCGGCGGCTCTGCAGGAGGCGGTCTCGAAGCTCAGGAAGCAGGAACGCGAAACCGCTGCGCGCGCGGATGCCTCCGAGCGGCTGAGCAGCGAGATCATCTCCAGCCTGAGCGCGGGCCTGCTCGTCGCCGATCTCGACGGACAGGTCCGCATCCTGAACCCACCCGGCCGACGGATGCTGGGCGTGTCTGACACTGCTGCGCTGGGTGTTCACCACGGGCAGCTCGGCGAGCCCGCACTGTCCGTGTTGATCGACCAGTGCCTGGCGTCGCAGACGCTCATCGCACGGCGCATGGTCGGCCTGCCCGAGAACAGGCAGGGTGTGTCCGCCCTTGGCGTGACGGTCTCGCCGCTGTTTGGTGCCGCCGGCGAGCCGCACGGCGCCATCTGCCTCTTCTCCGACCTGACGACGGTGAAGCAGCTCGAGGAACAACTTCGCCTGAAGGAGAGCCTCGCTGCGCTGGGCGAGCTGACGGCCGGGATTGCACACGAGTTCCGCAACGGTCTGGCGACCATTCAGGGATACAGCAAACTGCTCGATCGCGACGCGCTGCCTGAGGGGCAGCAGCCGTATCTGGAGGGGATCCGGGCCGAGACCGAGTCGCTCGGTCAGGTCGTCACCAATTTCCTCAACTTCGCCCGGCCTGCACAGCTCGTGCTGAGCCAGGTGGATCTGCAGACGGTTTGCGAGCGGGCCGCGGAAGAATTTCGATCCGAGGTTCGCGCGCTCGGCGGCGAGTTGAGTGTTCGCGGCACGTTTGGCACGCTCGAAGGCGACGAGGTCCTGCTCCGACAGGCGTTCAGCAATCTACTCAGGAACGCAGTCGAGGCATGCGCCGCCGCCTCAATCGCCCCGAGAATCGCCGTCGAGTCGACCGTCCACGCCGCACGCCGTGTGTCCGTGATCGCCGTTGACGACAATGGTCCTGGCATCGATCCATCCGCACGCGACCGCGTGTTCCGGCCGTTCTACACCTCCAAGCGCGGGGGAACGGGCCTCGGCCTGGCGGTCGTGCAGAAGATCATCGTGTTTCACAACGGCCGCGTCAGCGCCGGTGTCTCGCCGCTCGGGGGGGCCAGCCTGCTCGTCACGCTCCCGAGCGGCGTAGTCGCGGGCGCCGCCTGAAGGGCCCAGGGTCGCGCACGACAGGCTTGTTACGAAGGGTAACGAAAAGGCCCGCGAGACGGTATCCGTCCCGTCTGGACGAGCCTCGTCACAAGCGACTAAGTACATTTTCAACAAGGTCTTAACAGGGACAGGGGGGCACGAATGCGTTAGTGGCAGTTCGCTTGCTCCTGCACCAGCCAGGTCTGCCCATGCCCCTGCGCCGATTGGTCCGGAGCACATTGGGATTTTCGACTATCGACATGCTCGCCGCGATGGCAGTTATTGCAACCGTCGCGGCGATGTCGGTGCCCGCACTTCAAGAAAGCACTGACAGCATGCGGCTCGGCATGGCCGTTCGGGATGTGGAGCGCGAGTTGCACACCGCCCGCTTGACGGCTGTTTCCTCCAATCGTCCGATGCGTATCCGGTTCAACTGTCCCGCCGCCGCCGAGCTGCGAATGGTCGAGCTCATCGGCACGCCGCAGGCACCCGACGCGAAAGATGCTGCGGCGGATCGATGCAGCGAGGCCGTCTATCCGTACCGTCCAACCGGGCCTGACCTCAACCGTCTGACACGGCCGAACAACGATGGTCCGGTTCGCCGGCTGCAGCCCGGCACGACATTCACGGCAGCGACGACGCTCGAGTTCTGGCCCGACGGCAGCGTCCATGCGGACGAGGGGGCGGGTGCTCCCTGGCCGCGTGTGGGCGCAGCCGGCGCGACCATCACGCTCACCCGAAAGGGCCTGACGAAGGCGGTCACGGTCAACGCTCTTGGCAAAGTCACGCTGGCGAACTGAGCGCGGCTTCTCACTCGTCGAGACGCTCGTCGCGACCTCGATCATGGTCGTCGGGCTGACGTCGCTCGCGCAGCTGTTTGCGATTGCCACCAGGGCGAACACGGGCGCGAGGGGGACCACGTTTGCGGCGGTGCTCGCCGAGCAGAAGATGGAGCAGCTGCGTGGCTTGACGTGGGGCTTCGACAACCTGGGTCTGCCCCTGAGCGACCTCACGACGGACATCACGGTCGTGCCCGAGCGCGCGGGCCTGGGACGCGGGCTCAGTCCTTCTCCGGGCAACACGCTGGCGGCGAACGTCGACGGCTACGCCGATTTTCTCGACCGACGAGGCAACTCGCTCGGCGGCGGGACCGCGCCGCCCGCCGGCGCCGTGTACATCAGGCGGTGGTCGATCGAACCGCTGCCGACGAATCCGAACAACACGCTGATTCTTCAAGTGCTGGTGACGCCCCGTCGCGTGCGGGGCTCCGCCGACGCCGACGGGACGCGGCTGCCCGACGAGGCGCGTGTGGTCAGCGTCAAGACGCGGAAGGCAAGCTGATGCTCGTGATCGGGCGGTCGCGCCGGTACGACGCGCTCGGGAGGCACGCGCTGGGAGGCGAACGCGGCTTCTCGCTTCTCGAAACGCTTGTGTCGGTGAGCCTGATGATGGTCGTCACGGCCGCGATATTCGGCGTCATGCATCCCTCGCAGGGAACCTTTCAGGCGCAGCCCGAGACCGCCGACGTGCAGCAGCGATTGCGGGTGGCCGCCGACGTGCTCTCGAAAGAGTTGATCATGGCCGGGGGTGGGTCGTACCTGGGGCAGGTCGCTGGATCGCTCAGCTATTTCTTTGCTCCCGTCCTGCCGTATCGACAGGGCTTGCGCAACGACGACCCGCCGGGAACCTTCAAGACGGACACGATCACGCTCATCTACGTCAAGCCAGGCGGCGGGCAGACGACCATTGCGCAGCCCATGCCCGCACAATCGTCCGAGCTGAAGGTCACGGCCGAGCCCGGCTGCCCGGTGGGCGACGCGCTGTGCGGCTTCGAGCCGGGGATGACCGTGCTGATCTTCGACGAAACCGGGTCCTATGACACGTTCACGATCACGGCTGTCCAGACGCCGGCGCTGCACCTGCAGCACGACCTGGACGATCTGTCGAAGTCGTACGCGACGGGATCCAAGATTGTCGAGGCGACGAGCCGAACGTTCTTTCTCAAAGCCGATCCGGCCACCGACACGTTTCAACTGATGCAGTACGACGGCGGCTCAGGCAACGACGTCCCCGTCGTCGACCACGTCGTCGGGCTGGCGTTCGAATATTTCGGCGAGCCTCAGCCACCGCTGATGCGAAGACCGCTCTCGGATCCGACGGGTCCGTGGACGACCTACGGCCCGAAGCCGCCTGCGCCAGGCGTCCAGCCGACCGCGTATCCGCCAGGGGAGAACTGTGTGTTCAGGAGCGACGGCTCACCCACGCCTGCGCCGAGGCTCGAGGTTCTCGGCGGCGGGGCCCAGACGCTGGTGCCACTGACCGCAGCGCAGCTGACCGACGGCCCCTGGTGCCCGGACGCCGTTAACCCGAATCGATTCGACGCCGACTTGTACAGGATTCGAAAGGTGGGTGTCGTTCTGCGGGTCGAGTCGGCGGTTGCCGCCCTGCGCGGTCCCGCCGGTCCACTCTTCACGAGAGGGGGCACATCGCCGGGCGGCAACAGATTCGTGCCCGATCAGGAAGTCCGCTTTCAGATTTCCCCCCGCAACTTGAACCTGGGACGATGAGCACGCCAACGGACCCGGGTGTGACGGCCAGACGATCCAGCATGCGGCGCGATATCCGGCGTCAGGACGGCGTGGCACTCATCGTGGCGCTTATGGCACTGATGTTGATGACGGCTCTCGGGATGGCGCTCATCCTCACGACCTCGTCGGAGACGATGATTGCTGCCAACTTCAGGAATTCCGGCGAAGCCCTGTACGCAGCGGACGCGGCGTTCGAACGGGCGATGAACGATCTGCTCACCGTCGCGGACTGGAATCAGCTGCTCTCGGGCGCCAACCAGTCCGCGTTCATCGACGGCAGTCCCAGCGGGCCGCGCAACCTGCCGGACGGATCGACGGTCGATCTCAGCCACATCGTGAATATGGCCAACTGCCAGAAGATCACGGGCTGCAGCGCGGCCGACATGGACGCCGTGACGATGGAACGGCCGTGGGGCGCCAACAATCCCAGGTGGCAGCTCTACGCGTACGGGAACCTGTCGGACATGGTGCCGACCGGAACGATCAACTCGCCCTTCTACGTGGTGGTGCTGGTGGGCGACGACCCGTCAGAGTCGGACAACGACCCCGAGCTGGACGGCGGCGATCCAGCGATGCCTGGCGTCACGAAAAACGATGGCCGTGGTGTCCTGGCTCTTCGCGCGGAAGCATTCGGGCCTCGCGGTACGCACAAGGTGATCGAGATGACCGTCGCGCGAACCGACACGACCGAGCTCGAGCGCGGCTACACCGGCCAGCGCGGGCAGGACGAACAGAATCGGCGCGCCCGCAAGGCGCCGGTGCAGTCACCCGGCAAAGCGCTGACCATGCGGACGCTCGATGTGGCGACGGGAGGCGTTCAGTAGTGCGCCACAACCTTAAGCCCATGACGCGCCTGCGGCTCATACCGGCGGGCGTCTTGGTGGTTTTGATCGCCGGAGCCGCCTCGCCGGCCTCGGCCCAGCTCGACCCGCTGCTGTTTCTCAAGGACACGCGGCCCTACGTCATCCTCGCCGTCGACACGGCCAGTCGCATGCAGCGTGATGCGCCGTCCGATGGCGCAAGTCCCGACGCGACCAGCTCGTACTACGACCCGTTTGTCTATTCCCGGACCGGCGGCGGATCGGCAGCCTGGGAGACGACCCTTGGCGTGACAGACGCCACCACATCAACCGGCGGAACGTACCGCCGCAAGTACGTCAACCTGACGCTCAATCCGCCCTCGGCCCCTGACAAGGCCAACGTCGCGACGATTGTCAGTGTTGGCGACAAGCAGTCGGCATACGCGAGCTTCGAGGCGCCGACGAGGCTGGCGCTGGCGCGGGCGGCGATCGCCAAAGCCGTCCAGATGAACATCGACGACGTCCTGTTCGGGTTCGTGAAGATGCGTCAGAAGAACATCACGCTGTCGCAGGCCAACTACAGCCCGATCGCCGATCTCGATGCCGCACAGCTGACGCCGACCGACGCCGGATCCGCGACAGGCCGGTGGCACATGAGTCAGCCGAAGGTCAGCGGCGACAACGGCTCCAGCAATTCCTCGGGGCTGCTGTACAAGGCGGACGAGGACACGTCGAACTCGAACATCCTGTCGCTGGTTGCCAAGGATCCGCGCGCTGCCGGTGGCCTGGTTTCCGCCGGGAGCGACGATGC
>CAZCEL010000026.1:19706-20533 GCA_964497175.1 uncultured Bifidobacteriaceae bacterium | reverse complement strand
AGCCTCGCGAGCGCCAGGGCCCCCTCGCCCGCCGGAATGCCGCTGCGTGTGCCGACAGCCACGTCGACCACAACGTCGGCGACGATGCCGGCCTCCTTGGCGGCGGCCGACAGGTCACGCGCGTTGACGTCCCAGTCGACGGCCTGGATGAACTGCGGATGCCGCTTCCTGAGCTTCATGGCGCGTCGGATCTTGGCCGGCGACAGGTTGGTCGTGGTCATGCAGATGCGGTCGACGCCCTCGGCGGCGAGCGCCTCCGCTTCGCTGAGCTTGGCCGTGCAGATGCCGATGCTGCCGGCTGCGAGCTGCCGCTTCGCGATGGCGGCCGACTTGTGCGTCTTCGCGTGCGGCCGGCTGGCAAGGCCGTTGCGCGCGAGCGTCGCCTGCATCTTTGTGATGTTGCGCGAGAGCCCGTCCAGATCCACGCAGAGCGCGGGCGTATCGAGGTCCCACTTCGAGATGCCCTTCTCGGCGAGCGCGCCGCTGTCGGCGAAGGCGCGCATCTCGGCGGCGCCGTAGCCCTTCACGGAGGCGGGCACCCAGACGTGGGCCGCGCCCGCCGCGGCGGCGGATAGAAACCGACGCCGCGTCACGTCGTGCTCGCTGGTCATGGGCAACTCCTTGAGGGGCCAGCATAGCAGCAATGGATGGCTGATGCTGTCGGCCATGTTCGAAGACTCGTCACGCCGCGGCCCGTGAACGGGCGAAACCCGGAAAGCGCTGGCCCGCTGAGCGTCCAGAGAGAACCATGACCTTGTAAACGCCGAGGCGCGTGCCGGGAGGCGACGGACACTCGACGGGGATTATGAGGCGCTGCCGACCAAGGG
>CAZCEL010000026.1:6781-19696 GCA_964497175.1 uncultured Bifidobacteriaceae bacterium | reverse complement strand
GCGTAAGATCGTCGGCAGCGTCAGATGTGTATAAGAGACAGCAACGCCGCAGCGTTGAGCGAAGCGACTCCGTTGGTCGAAGTCGACCGCCGGCCCAGTCATCGGGGGAACGAAAAGCCGCCAAACATCGCAAAGTCGTCCCGATTGAGCGTGAGGATCGACGAGACGCCGCCTGCCTGGAACGTGGACGCGAGCATCGTGTCCAGAAGCCGCTTGCGTCCCAAGTGATGTTCCTCCAGCCATCCCAGAAGGAGCGCGATGCTCTCCGGTGTCGGAAACACGTGGACGACTTCTGCTGCGTTCCACCACGTCTCCGCCCGCGCGGCGGCCTCCTCCACGGTCAGCGGCGATGAAAACCGACGCGGGTCGGTCACCACGTGAACGAACTCCGCCAGAATCTGTGGGGCCAGCGCAAGCGTGTCCCTGGCCTTGAGCAGCTTCTGGAGTCGTGAGCGGGCGCGGGCGTGCTCCTTATGGGAGCTGACTTCAACGGCGACAAGGAAGGACGTGTCGAGGCCGTGCGTCACGACAGCATCTCTCCGAGGATGTCATCGCGAGACGTGAGCGGGCGCAGCGTCCTGCCCAGGTTGAGGGGCTTGAGCGCCGCGACACTCGTCCGCGGACGGATCCGCTGATTGCGGAACAGTTCCATCGCCTCACGGATAAGCTCGGCCGCTGTTCGGTCGGTTCGGCGGGCGTGTTCCACAAAGTCCTCGTAGACGGGCTCAGATATATTGACAGATATTGTTTTCATATATCGTGACATATACCATCCCGGTCGACGCCAGGTCAACGCGCCGCACATCCCGCGAAGAGCCGTCTGCGGACGCTTGGAGCGACAGCACACCCGCAGGCGCGGCAACCTATCGGCCGCGGAAGGTCTCGGCGGACCCGGGCGCGGTGAAGTTGAGTGGCTGGTCGCCGGCGCGGCCGCTGACCGTGTACTCCCCTCGGAGCTGGAGGAAGTCGAGGCGGCTCGCCAGCGGTCCCTGCGCCATCGAGGTCGTGACGGCCGAGGCCGCCTCGAAGCGCAGCTGGACCTCGAGCGCGGCGCTCCGGGCCTGGACCGTAATCGTTCGCGGCTCGCCGCGCTCGTCGTCGGTTTCCGCAATCGTGACGTCGGTCGCAAAGCCAAGAGGACCGTCGCGTCCAAGGACGCCCACCAAACCGGGAACGCGCGCAGCGTCGGCGGCCTCCGCCGGAGGGAACACGCGCCCGTAGAGCACTGACAACTCGCCCTGCTGTGCCTGGCCCCACTGCCACGACACTCCACGCCAGAACCCCCAGTTGTGATCGTGGTACCCGGTGCCCCCGTCGAGCACGACGCGCTCGCCGCCCACGTCGATCGCGCCGCCGAGCGTCCCGGACATGACGGGCACGACGTAGCCGGATCGCCAGCCCTGCGCTCCGGTGATCTCGAGCGGAGGCACGAGCCGACCGGCCGACGCCTCGATCGTCAGGTCCCCTCGGGCACGCCGGCCGGTGGACCCGCCAAGGTCCACGTGCAGGTGGTAGCGCAGGCCTTCGAGCCTCACGACGCTCGATCCGATGGTCAGGTCCGGTGCACGCTGCACGTCGGTTTCCGTCAGCAGTGCGCCGTCGCCGAACGTTTCGACGCGCCCCCCGCGGTCGAGCTGCAGCCTCACGCCGGCCACCCGGCGGCCATCGGCTTGTGTGGGACCGACCAGGAACGTCAGATAGAAACGCGCTTCTGCGGTACGTCCGTTGAAGTACAGCCACTCGGCCCACGAATCGGACCACGCCGGCGCATCGGGAATGGGATGAAACCGATCGATGTGGCGCAGGACCTTGTCGGGTGCAGCCTGGGCCCACGCGAGGTCGGCCTCAGTATCACGCCACGCCGCGGACGGGCCAGTTTCTCCGTCCCCGAGCGCGCGCTCGAGACTGGGGATGCCGCCCCTGGCCTCAACCTGAACGCGGCGCCCTTCACGGATCAGATGGAGCCGCGTGGTGTGAGACGGCGCGGCCACGCGGACGCGACTCCGAAGCGCATCGGACTGCAGCGTGCCCGTCAGGAGAAACCGCGCGGGCACCTGTGTCGGCAGGCGAACCAGCACGTCGCCGCCGCCCACCAGCTCCGGCGAACGGGCCTGCTCGAGCACGATCTCGGCCACTCCGAGCAGAATCGCCATGACGGCGACGCCAACACCGAACCCGGCCGAGAGGACCGCGCTCCGCAGCGGATGCGCCAGCAGCGACCGCCACGCGAGCCTTCCGATCATCGTCCGCCCTCCTCCTCGACGCGCCCGTCCCGCATCGTCAGAAGGCGGCGCGCGTGCTCCGCGAGCGCCGAGTCGTGTGTGACGATGACCAGGGCCGTGCCGTCGGCGTTGATGCGATCGAGGAGCGCCGCAATCTGCTGTCCCGTGCTGCGGTCCAGCTCGCCGGTCGGTTCGTCGGCCAGCACGAGCCGCGGCCGGTTGGCCAATGCCCGGGCGATCGCGACGCGCTGCATCTCTCCGCCCGAGAGCTGAGAGGGGCGGTGATCGGCACGCGACGCCAGACCCACATAGGCGAGCAGCTCCCCGGTCCGCGCCCGCCGCTCGCTCCGGGGCACTCCCGCCTCGGCCTGCGGCAGCTCGACGTTCTCCCACGCGGTCAGCATCGGCAGCAGGAAGAAGCGCTGGAACACGAAGCCGATGTGGCGCAGCCGCACGAGGCTCCGCGCATAGTCGGACATGCACGACACGTCATGCTGGTCGAACAGCAGCGTGCCCGATGAGGGCGTGTCCACGCACCCGAGCATGTGAAGCAGCGTGGACTTGCCGCAGCCCGACGGCCCGCTGATCGCGACGTAATCGCCAGGACCAATCCCAAGCGACACGTTGCGGACGGCCACCACGGGACCGGCGGGCATCGCAAAGACGCGGCTGATGTCGTCGGCGCGTACGATCACGTCAGGACACGACCTCGTTGCGAAGCGTCGCGGCAATCGGCAGGCGCGCGACCGTCGCCATCGGGTACAGCGCGGCAAGAAGGGCCGTCGCGGCAAGCAGAGACACGTGGACGAGGAGCGCGTCGGAGTGGTACACGAAGAAATGCAGCTCGGTTGGAATCTCCGGCATGCGTTTCAGAATGCTGTCCAGCCAGACGGCCAGGAGTGCGCCAAGTGGAAGTGACAATCCCCCGCCGATGCCGACGGTGAGCGCGGATTCACACAGGACGTCCGCCACGACGCGACGCCGGGAGAAGCCAAGGGCGCGGAGGGCCGCGATCTCGCCCAGGCGCTGATTGACCGAGACGGTGAGCAGAACGGCTATCAGAAGCAGGGCGAACGACACCGTCACCGTCGTGAGGACCGTCGAGATCTGTCGAAAATACGAGAAGCCCTGTTCCTGGAACGCGCCGAGCGCCTCGTCGGTCGTCAGGACGCGAAGATCGGGCCGGAGCGTCGAGATGTCCGCGGCGGCGCGAGCCGCGTCGCCCCGGGACGCCACCATGACGGCGTGGGCCACCCCGTGGTCGGCCGTGCCGCATGCATCGGCCAGGCCGGCGGCCGTCAAGCCCGCGGTGATGTCGTCAGGACTGTCGAAGGGAAACGTGACGACGCCGACGACACGGAATGTCACGGGAGGCGGCGCCTCCTCGTTTCCCGAACAGGAGGACACACTAACCGTCACCTCGCTGCCAATCTCCACACCAAGCGCTCGGACGCCCTCGTCATTGAGAACCACCTCAAGCGTGCCCATCGGGTCCCGGCCCCGGCGCCTGGTCCAGGGTCGGCCTCCTTCGCCGCCGATTCCCTGGAGGAACGCCCGCCGTGGCCGCACGGCGCTGCTGGCGCCAGCGAGCCGGGCGTCGGCCAGGCGCACGGTGATGGCGGACCTGACCGACGGCTGAGCGGAAACAGCCGCGGCTACTGCCGCCGCCTCGTCGATGAGCGGTCCCGCGTCGCGGCCCGGGTCGCCCGCCGTCACGCGGATGTCGTAGCCCGTCCGATCAAGTAGGTCGCGCATGGAAAGGACCAGCCCCTCGGAGAGGAGCAGCATGTCGAACAGCAGCGCGCCGACCGCGGCGACGCCAAGCACGCCGAGCACGGCCCTGGCTGGCTGTCGCACGAGGCTGCGCCACGCGTAGGCAAGAGCGTTCATCGCCGGGCAAGCCTCAGGCTGCCCCGCCGCAGAAGCGCCCACGATGCGGCGGAAGTGGCCACGACTCCGAGCGGGACGGCGATCATCAGGCACGTGGCGGCTACGCCCGGTGTAATCCGCGCGAACACGAGCGCGGTGTCGTACCTCCATTGAAAGAAACGGTTGATGAGGCCCTCTGACGCAAGGGCAAGCCCAAGCCCGAAGAGCCATCCGAACCCCGCAATGACTACACCCTCGACCAGCACCTGCATGAACACGCGTCGCACAGGGACGCCAATCAGCCGAAGCACACCGACCGTCTCACGCCGCTCTTCGACGAGCATGATCGTGAGCGCCAGGAGGAAGACCGTGGCGGCCGTGATCGTCACGGCCGCGATGGCCTGATGGAAGCGTTCGAGGATGACGAACCGCTCGGCGTTCCCGCCGGCGTCCGCGGAGGGACGGGCCATCACACCCGGCATGCGCGCCGCCACGTCGCGCGCGAACTGACGGGCGTCGGAGGGATCCATCAGCGCGATGTTGATCGACTCGACGTGCTCGGTGCCTTCCGGCGTCAAGGGATCCCGCGTCAGCGAGAGGAGGTCCGGCAGGTGGAGCCGTACCTCGAGGGCCGCGTCGCCAAGACGGGAGGGATCCGGTGTGGGCTCGTAGATGCCGGCAATGCGGAACGAGCGAGGCTCGGAACCATTCTTATCTGGGGCCAGCTGCACCACGTCGCCGACGCGGAGACGCTCGGATTCGGCGAGTTGCCGGGATACCAGCATCGAAGGAGGCGGCTCGTCGCGAGCGACGACGGAAGGGGGAGCGCCAACCCCCACCGCCATGAGAAGCCCCGAAGCCGCCACACGCACTCTGGAATACGCCCGCCAGCCCTGCACGCCACCACGATCTTAGCGTCTTCGCGGCTCGCGCCCCAGGCACACCCTCGTCCACTAGAATGGAGCGGTGAGCCGTGCTCTCGCGCTGCCGGTGCTGGTTCTCCTCGTCGGTGCCTCCACGGCGGGGGCCGAGCAGTGGCCCGAGTTTCGGGGGCCGTCCGGCCAGGGCCATTCGAACGAGCGCGGACTGCCCGTCGAGTGGAGCGAGACGCGCAACGTCATCTGGAAGACACCCATTCCTGGACTGGGCTGGTCATCGCCTGTTATCTCGGACGGACGGGTCTGGCTGACAACCGCCCTCGGCGAGCGTGGCACGTCCTCGCTGCGGACGCTGGCGTTCGATGTGGCAAGCGGACGCCAGATCGTCGATGTCGAGGTCTTCCGGATCAGGAACGTCGGCGACATCAATCCCAAGAACAGCCGCGCCTCGCCCACGCCCGTGGTCGACGGCGACCTGGTGTTCGTCCACTTTGGCGCCGACGGCACGGCCGCGCTCACCACGTCGGGCGCAATCGTCTGGACGACGCGGTTTCCCTACGACTCGCAACATGGCAACGGCGGGTCGCCAATCGTCTATCGTGATCTGCTGATTCTCAGCTGCGACGGGTACGACACGGCGTTTGTCGTGGCGCTCGACAAGCGGACCGGCAAGGTGCGCTGGAAGACGCCGCGGCGCCAGCCCATCAGCCAGGCGTATTCCACCCCGCTCGTCATCCAGGTGTCCGGCCGCGACGAGATCATCAGCGTGGGCGCGTTCCGCACGGCGGCCTACGACCCCGAGTCTGGGAAGGAGATCTGGCGGGTCTCGTACGGGGACGGCTTCTCGAACGTGCCGCGGCCCGTCCATGCCGATGGGCTCGTCTACATCGTGACGGGATTTCAGGAACCGTCTCTGCTCGCCGTGCGGAGCGGCGGCACTGGCGACGTCACCCGGACGCACGTGGCATGGACCTTGGAGCGGGGCGTGCCGCACACCTCGTCGCCCCTCATCGTCGGCAACGAGCTGTACATCGTCAGCGACATCGGCATCGCCTCGTGCCTCGATCGCAAGACGGGCGAGACGCTCTGGCGGCAGCGGATCGGCGGAAACTATTCTGCCTCGCCGATCTTCGTCGACGGTCGCATCTACTTTCTGAGCGAGGAAGCCGTTGCGACCGCGATCGCTCCTGGGCGCGAGTTCCGACGGCTGGCGTCGAGCGAGCTGGATGGTCGGACGCTCGCGTCGATGGCCGTGTCCCTCGGATCGATCTTCATTCGAAGCGATCGACACTTGTACCGGATCGGCGCGAAGCCGTGAGTGGTGGCGCAATCTTCTGGGACCCTGAAGTGAAGGAGGGATGGCGGTGGCAGACAGCGACGCATTTGGTACCAGACGACGAGGGCTCGAAGAAGACTACTTCCGAAAGCGGGAGCAGGAGCTGGTCGAGAAGATTCGACTCCGCGCGGAGGAACAGGCTGGTCGCAGGCGCCTTGCCGAGACGACCGGTGTGACCAACGAGGACATCCTCCGGGACCTTCAGGCGCTCGGCTACACGCCTGAGACGGTGCGCCTGCTGCACCTGCTACCGCTCGTCCAGGTGGCCTGGGCCGAGGGCGATGTGTCGGCTCGCGAGCGCGAACTGATTACCGAGGCGGCGCGCTCGCACGGGATCGAGCCGGGAACTGACGCTGACCGGCAGCTCGCCGAGTGGCTGTCGGCGCGTCCATCGGACGAGTTCTTCGAGCGAACGCTGCGCATCATTCCCGCGATTCTGGAAGCGAGCCCGGATGGGATGGGTGCGGTGCGCCAAGGCAGCCTGCTCGAATATTGCGCCGCCATTGCCGCCGCGTCGGGCGGACTTCTCGGTTTCGGGAAGGTTTCGGACGAAGAACGCCGCCTGCTATCCCGCATCAGCGAGGAACTGAAGCGCAGCCACGGCGCCGCGGCCGAACGCGTGCTGCCACCGGGCTAGCGGTCAGCGGGCAGCGATCAGCCGTCAGCATTCAGCATTCAGCGCGATTGACGGGCTGAAAGCTGAGCGCTGAGAGCTGATCGCTGGGATCAGCCGCGCAACTCGTCGTCGAAGAATTCCAGCGGCGCCCGGGAGCCCGACCCTCGACGTTCAGCCTCCTGCCGCCGCAGGTCGACCCGTCGGATCTTGCCGGAGATCGTCTTCGGCAGCTCGCAGAATTCGATGATCCGAATCCGCTTGTACGGCGAGAGTGCGCCGTTGGCGAACGACAGGATGTCCCGGGCCAGATCCTTCGACGGCTCGTGCCCCGCCGCGAGGGCGACAAATGCCTTGGGCACCGCGTGGCGCAGGGCATCGGGGCTCGGCACGACGGCCGCTTCCGTGACGGCCACGTGCTCGATGAGGACGCTCTCGAGCTCGAACGGGCTGATGCGATAATCCGACGCCTTGAACACATCGTCGGATCGCCCGACGAACGTGATGTACCCGTCGGGATCTCGCGTGGCGACGTCGCCGGTGTGATAGAGCCCGCTCCGCATGACCTCGGCTGTCTTGGCGGCATCGTCCGCGTATCCGAGCATCAGACTGCCGCCGGCGTGCACGATGTCCACACACACCTCGCCTTCAGCGGCGGACGAGCCCTCGGCATCGATGAGCTCGAGGTGGTGGCCGGGAAGCGGCCGGCCCATCGAGCCTGGCTTGACGATCTGCCCGGGCGAGTTGCCGACGAGCGCGGTCGTCTCGGTCTGGCCGTAGCCGTCGCGGATGGTGAGTCCCCAAGCGGATCGCACCTGTTCGATCACCTCGGGGTTGAGCGGCTCACCCGCACTCAGCACCTCGCGCAGGCTGACAGAAAAATCCTGAAGCGGTTCCTGGATCAGCAGGCGCCAGACGGTAGGCGGCGCGCAGAGCGTGGTTACGCGGTAACGCACCACAGCATCAAGGACCTCGCGTGCGCGGAAGCGTGCATAGCCCATGACGAACACCGTCGCGCCAGCGTTCCAGGGAGCAAATACACAGCTCCAGGCGTGCTTCGCCCAGCCTGGGGAGCTGATGTTCCAGTGCAGGTCCCCTGGCTGCAGCCCGAGCCAGTACATCGTCGACAAGTGACCGACCGGGTAGCTGCGGTGCGTATGGAGGACGAGCTTCGGCCGGGCCGTCGTGCCGGACGTGAAGTACAGCAGGAACGGGTCGCGTGCGAGGGTCACACCGTCGGGAATGAAGGACTGATCCGACGTGCCGGTGTCCGCGAAGTCGCGCCATCCTGGTGCGGAACCACCGACGCTGATTCCCGTGAACCTCTGCGACAGACCATCGAACTTTGACACGACCGCAACGTCGGCGACAACGTGACCGACGCCGCCGCGCTCGAAGCGGTCCCGGATATCGCCCGGCGTCAACAGCGTCGTGGCGGGAATCACGACGACGCCGAGCTTCATGCAGGCCAGCAGCGTTTCCCACAGAGGGACCTCGTTGCCGAGCATCAGGAGCAGCCGGTCGTGCCGGCGAACACCGAGCTTCCGGAGACAGTTCGCAACCTGATTGGAGCGCCGTGCGAGCTCGTCGAAGGTCCTGGCGACCTCGGACCCGTCCTCGCGGACGACCCACAGCGCCCGCCGCGTGTTGCCCGCGGCCATGACGTCGAAGTAGTCGATGGCCCAGTTGAACGCATCGAGCACCGGCCACCGGAACTCGCTGACCGCGGCAGCGTAGTCCGCCCGGTTCCTCAGCAGACAGTCTCGAGCGCGCAGAAACGACTCGGCGGCGGGCGGGACGCTCATGTGCGGAGAGTGTCGATCGAGGGCGACCACCCAGCAGACGTCATTTCCTGATCGCCGGGTTCACGTATCCCTTCGGCAGGACCTTGTCCGGATCCGGCCGCACGCTCAGGTAATCGACGTGATCGGTCACGCCCGTCCAGCCGTGGGGCACTCCCGCGGGGATGATCACGATGTCGCCCGGCTTCACGACGCGCTTGTGGCCGTTCTGAATCGGCCCGCTCGTCGTCGGACCCGCGAGGATCCTGACGATATCGCCGTCGGAGGGAAACGACCTGGGGCTGGCGAGCGTGCCGCCGGTCACGAGCGTGCCGCCGCCCGACAGGATGTAGTACGTCTCGGTGATCTGGCTGTGCACGAGCCCGGTGACCGAGCCGTCCGGCGCGTCGGTCGTCCGTCCCCGGCGCAGGATGCCGACCGCCAGGTTGTACTTCCCCATGTCGACGACGCGGATCTGCTGATCGCCGGCTGGCGAGGGAACCGTCTTGAGGACGGCCTGCACCTGCTCGGCGGTGATGTCGATGGCTTCTGCGGGCGCGGACTGAGCCTGCGCGGCCTCAGCGGCGGCCAGAACGCTCAGCACGGCGACGACCTGAAGTGTTCGCATGGCCCGGCATTTTAGAGCAGTTTGCAGCGGCATGTCCGGGGGTACCAATTGCCCACGGGGCCGAGGGAAGCGGCCTGAGGGCGTTGTGCTTCGTGGCGCAGCACGCGCGGGAGCGCTCGAGGTAGTCTGCACGCCCCGTGATCGCATATGCTCCCGCGTGACGTGTTGCGGCCGCACGACTGTCGCGCGTGCAAGGCGACCGGTCGCTCATCCAAGGAGAAGCCATCACATGACTGGAAGCCGCCGAACCATTGCTGTCTCGTCCCTGGCCCTGGCCCTCGCCGCGCTCGTCGGCCTGGGCGCCCAGGCCCCCTCGGTCAAGCGCACCGTGCTCCAGCAGGGCGATCTGTCGGTCGCCGGGCGCGAAGCCGTGATGGCCCTCGCCGAGCTCCCGCAGGGCGGGACGACCGGCAGGCACACACATCCCGGCGAGGAGATTTCCTACGTGCTCGAAGGCTCGGTGATCATCGAGGTCGACGGCAAGCCGGCCATGACCAGGAAGGCTGGCGAGGTGTTCATGATCCCGGCCGGGACGGTGCACAATGCCCACAACAAGGGGGGCGTGACGGCCAAGGTGATCGCCACTTACGTCGTCGAGAAGGGCAAGCCTGTCACGACGCCGGTCAAGTGAACGGCGCCAGCGCCGGCGGCACGCAAGGTTCTGCGTCTCACCGTTGCTGGTAGCTCTCGAGCTCGAGACGGATCGACCCGAATCCCGCGTCGACCTCGACGAGCAACGGAATCCGGCGGTGGTCGGCGCTTACCCAGGCCGCAATCTTCAGCGGATCGCGCTCGATGCGCTCGCTCAGGCGCGGCTCGAGTTTCCAGGCGTCCCAGGTGCGTCCGTCCAGCACGACGGTCTCGCGATCGCCGACCACGACGTCCAGCCGAAGTCGGCGTCCGTTGTCGCTGACTGGCAGCGTGAATCTCGCCGCCGGCTCGAACGGCAGCGTGCGGACGTAGAAGAGCGCGCTCAGCGGATCGCGGGCATCCATGCCGACCGGCAAGGTGATCGACGTGCCGCCGCTGGTAATCCGCACTTCCTGGCGGGCGGGATCGAACGCGAGCTGTCTGTCGATCCGGCGTGTCCCCTCGTCGATGATTTCGCGATACGCGAGCGGCAGCAGCCGGCTGCTCGCGGTCGCCTCGAGCGTGACGACCGCCTCGTAGAACCGGGAGACCCAGGGAGCCGTGGTCGCCTGCACCTTGAATCGGTAGGTTTGCCGATCGTCGGGCGCTTCGACGCCGATCGTCGCAGTTCCGGCGGGGAGATCGACAGGCCCGCTCGTCCACCGGACCCGATAGGCGGCTGACTCGCCGACCACAAACGGTGCGGGACCCGGCTCGAGCGGCCGGACGTCGGTCGACGCCCGCACCGTCGACTCGACGTCGGGCGACCATCGAAGCTGATACACGCGCTGATCGTCGAACCGTGCGCGCTCGGCGAGCGCCTCGCCAAGGTCGGTCTGTGGCCACAGCGGGCGATCGCTGACGATGTACTCGACGCCGATGTTGTGAAGGGTGAGCAGCGACTCGGCTGACGGTGCCCGGCTCGTGGTGTCGACGAGGGCTTCATAGAAAGGCGGTAGCACGCCGCTATATCCGTTGACGACGGAGCGGCGGTGCTCGAGCGACTGCAGCATGCACGGGGTGTTGCCGGAGAACACGCCCATCGGGAGGCAGATCACCGCCCCCGATCCGGGCTGCCCGCGAATCCACTGCCCGGCAGCGGTGCTCAGGCGGGGCGCCTGCGGGAAGGCGATGGCCCCATTGGCATACTCGACACCGATCGCGATGATCACGATCGCAAGAAGCGGCTGGGTTCGCTGACGCCAGTTCTCGAGAGTTCGGAAGGCTATCGCTGCCAGGACGGCGATCGCGCACAGCGCCAGCACACTGAAACGCGGGGACGCACGAATGGCCGCCATCCCGAACAATACGCGGTACAGCACACCGTAGAGTGGCCCGATTCCGGGCCCGAGTGACAGCACGACGCCCACGACCCCGACGCTCGCGTAGACAGCCGCGGTCTTCCTCAAAGGGCCGGAGGCCGACAGGACGCCGAGAACCGCGAGGCCCAGAGCCACGAATCCCGGAAATAGGGCCTGCTCGGGGCCGTCCTTGCGCGGCAGACGCGATTCCGGGCCCGGCCTCAGCCAGCCGGTGCGCCCGTACAGCAGGTTCGTGGACGGCGCCTGCAAGTAACTCGCGGCAACGGCGCCGCCGCGCGAAGCCTCGCCGACTGTGCGGCCGGCGCCTGCCTGACGGTGCACCCGGACGTACGGAACCGCGAACGGGAGAAAGATCACCAGCGCAGTCGCAAGCGCGGCAAGTACCCGCCGCATGAGACGCCAGTCGCCGATCCGCCGCTCCCCTATCGCGAGCACCACCGCGGCGCACACAACGCCGATGCCGCCGATGATCCCGTAGTAGATGGAGCTGGCGGCCTGCATGCCCAGCACGATCGCGAGCGCCATCGTGTCGGAGCGGCGCCGTCTCTCGAACAGACGGTGCAGGAACAGAAGGGCAAGCGGAAGAAAATAGAGCGCCTGCAGCTGGATGTGCGTGAGGTGCGTGAAGTGATACGGCGCGAAGCCGAAGATCAGCCCCGCCACCCATGAGGCGCGCTCGCTGAGGGTCACGGCTCGGGCAAGCAGGTGCATCGCGACGGCCGCGGCGACAAGCGAGCCGATCAGCAGGAGGTTGTAGCAAAGGATGAGGTTCCCCGTCAGCGCATAGATGGGCCACAGCGCGAGGGCCTGCAGCAGCAGATGATCCGAGTAGGCGAGCGTGCGGGGGGCCGGAAAGAAGATGTTGGCATCGAACACCCGGCCGTTGAGCAGCCAGGCCGGGTGTTCGGACAGCACGCGGAGATCCCACCCGAGCACCCATAGGTTCAGCGACGGATCACCTGTGGGCTCCAGCGCGCCGAGCAGCGTGGTTGGATGGAGCACGAGCGGCCACGTGAATACGCAGGCCGCTGCGGAGTACAGAAGGACCGGCAGTAGATTTCGTCGCACCATTGGTCCGCCCGCTTGCGGCTGATCGGACGTCTGCCTCAGCTGCCAGGCGGGACGTGGATCTCGTCAACCTTCCTGGCCGACCAGGACGCTCACCGGACCGCGCGTCCGCGGGCGGCCGACATCGAGCCGTTCCTCGAACCAAAGTAGGACTGCACGGCGCTGTCTTCCTGCCCCCTCCCGGCCCTGTTACGTGGACGTGCGTCGGACGTTCTCGGCTCGAGGACCTTTCGGCCCATGGCCCACATCGAACTCGACGCTGTCACCCTCGCGAAGATCCGCCAGCCCCTCGCCAAAGATCGCACTCTGGTGAAAGAAATATTCCTTCCCCGCCTCATCCTTGATGAAACCAAATCCCTTGTCGACTCGAATCGTTCGAATACTTCCAGTCATCAGTCTCCTCCGTGTTCTTCTGCCGTGTCCCAGTCAAGTCTAGTCGACTTCGTGCCTGCAATCCCTTCCATGACCAGATGCCAAATAACCAGGGCTCGGAGCTCACCGTGCGACCGACGCGGTCCAGATATTGGAGGTGTAGGTAGCGTAGTCGAACACGAATCGCCCGGCACGT
>CAZCEL010000026.1:0-6681 GCA_964497175.1 uncultured Bifidobacteriaceae bacterium | reverse complement strand
GGTCCAGATATTGGAGGTGTAGGTAGCGTAGTCGAACACGAATCGCCCGGCACGTATCGCGTTGGTGGCGCTCGTCGAGATCACGCCCGAGGCTCCAGCCCGGTAGTTTCGAACGCCGTGGAAGTGCTGCACGTCGACAGCGGGGCCTACTGGCGCGCCGGTCGAGGGGGCCACCGCTTGCGCATAGAGACACCGCGTGCCATCGCGAGCGCTGAGGAAGTAGATGCGACGGCCGTCGGCAGACCAGCCGCACGGCCGTACGTCCTCTTCGTCAGGCGTGATGCGGATCCAGTCGCCGTTGGTTGCCGCACGGTCCGGATGAACCGGGCTCACGAACACACCGTCGAGATCGCCGTCGGAGGCGCGAAACGCAAGAAGCCGAGCATCGGGGCTCAAGAACGGACGGTTGATCGCTCTCGGGCTCACCATCAGCGGCCGCGTGGAGCCTCCGCGTACGGGAATGAGATCGAACCGGCGAGCCTGAGCCGACACGGCGATCACGGAGCTGCCGTCGCTCGTCCAGTCTCCGATGCTGCAGCCCTCGCACACCGTGCGCGCGGTGCCTCCGGTGGCCGCCACCACGCGGAGCGCACCCTCTGAGGTGGTGGTGCGGCCGGGGCCTCCGGTTTCGAACGCCACCAGGGACCCGTCGGGCGACAACGCCGGGCCGAACGGCGTGGCCTCGACACCCAGGTCCGTGACGACGCCGCTCACCACATCGCGCAGGAGGAGCGTCGCTCGAGGATCGCCGCTGACGTAGGCGAATCGCCGTCCGTCGACGGCCATGGATGCGCGCGCGTTTCGGCCGACGCCGCTCGTGATCTTGCGAGGCGCGCCAGTCACCATGCCGCGAGCATCGTCGATCGGCAACATCCACACGTTGGTGCTCGTCATAAGCGCCGTGAATGCCATGACGCCTCGTGTCGAGACGCTGACCTGTACGTCCTGGCTCGTCCCTGAGGTCACTTGACGCGGAGTGCCTGCGCGACCGGTGGCCGCGTCGAGCGGAATCGCCCAGAGGTGTTCGGTATCGGAAAAGTACACCGTGCCGTCGTGCCAGTCGTCAGGGCCCAAACTGAGGGCGGCGAGATCGATGCCCCGCGTGCGCATACGGGCAACGACGTCCGTCCGGACCGGCGCGCCTCCAGACACAGGCACAATCCACCACTCATACGTCGACGCAACAGGTCGCTCGGCAGTGCTCGCGAGCAACAGCAGAGAGCGCCCGTCGGGCGACCACACCGGAAAGCGTGCTCCTGAGAAGCCGGGGACTTCCGTAGGAGCGCCTCCATCGGAGAGCACGATGAATGAGCGATAGCTCCCGGGACGCGCACTGAATCCCACGAAGGTTCCAGTCCAGTACGCGATGCGCTGGCCATCGGGAGAGAACCGAGGTCGTCGGCCGCGTCCGGCCAGAAGTCGCGGCTGCTCACCGCCAAGGGCCGACACCACGTAGAGACCCCCGCCGTCTCGCTCGGACCGGAACACGATGCGGCTTCCATCCGGGGAGAACGCAGGTTCCCGCTCGTCCACCTCCTCACGCGTGAGCTGGAGCGGAGAGCCTCCAGCGAGCTGCTGGATCCAGATGTCGAGATTACCCCGGCGGTCCGAGGTGTAGGCCAACAGTCGTCCATCTCCAGAGATCGCGGGATCGGCTGTGAAGCCTTCGTCGGCGGTCAGGCGCGTCGGCACGGGCACGTCGCTCGGCAACGCGTCAGTCGGAGCAAACCACGTCGCCGCGCCCCCGACGGCGACGGCCGCAATCGCAGCCAGCCCTGCTGTCCACCACCTGAGGCGCAGCCCACTCCGTGAGCCGCGTAGCCCATCGGGAGACGCGCGCTCGCTGGCCTCACGCGCAACATCCTGTGTTGCATCGTCAAGACTGCTGCCGGCGTCACCGATGTCGCGCAGGCGCTGTCGAACGTCCTTCTGGAGACAGCGGCGCAGAAGGCCTTGCACGGCCCGCGGCACGGTGGGCGGTAGACTGGTCCAGTCCGGCTCGCGCTCGATCACGGCCGCCACTACGTCGGCCGTCGTTTCGCCGACGAACGCGCGACGACCAGCCAGCATCTCGTACAGCACGCACCCAAAGGCCCAGATGTCCGACCGCTTGTCGACCGCCTTCCCGCGGGCTTGCTCCGGGCTCATGTACGGCGCGGTCCCAAGGATTGCGCCGTCCTCGGTTGCGCCAGCCGTCATTGACGCTGCCTGCGTCTCGTCGTTCGCGTCTATCGGAGCCCGGTCGGATCCCAACGCCTTCGCCAAGCCAAAATCCAGCACCTTCACGATGCCCTCGGGCGTGATCTTGATGTTCGCTGGCTTCAGATCGCGGTGAACGATTCCCCGCTCGTGCGCCGCATCAAGTGCCTCCCCGATCTGCCGTGCGACGCTCAGAGCTTCTTCGATAGGTAGACCAGTCAGTCGCTGGGAGAGGCGCTCGGCCAGAGTCTCGCCTTCTACCAGCTCGAGCACCAGCGCCCGCAACGACACGGAGCTCGCACCGGACGGCGACATCGTCTCCTCGAAGCCGTAGATCGCTCCGATGTTCGGATGGTTCAGCGATGCCAGGACGCGTGCCTCGCGCTCGAATCGTGCGAGGCGATCGGGTTCAACTGCGAGGCTCGGCGGCAGGACCTTGATGGCGACGTCACGTCCGAGCCTCGCGTCCCGCGCCCGGTAGACTTCACCCATCCCACCACGCCCGAGCGGGCCGACGATCTGATACGGGCCTATGCGACTCCCGGTGGTCAGCACGACAAGGTCTCGCTGCCCCTACTACCGATCCGAGCGGCAGAGGTCGGCTCTCAGCGAGCAGGGCGTGTCCGGATCTACTGGCCCTGGTTCGTGGGCCGCACCTCGCTCTGCGGCAGGGCCAGCGCCAGGAACTCGCCCGAGTAATTGCCCCCGCTGATCGCCACGACGATGTACTGGCGGCCGTCCACGCGGTACGTCATCGGCGAGCCGCTCTGTATAGCGGGCATCCAGATGGCCCCGACCTCCTGACCGGATCGCTTGTCGTACGCGCGCAGCATCGCGCCGCGCTGGCGTCCCGGCGGCGCCGTGATCTGCGGATCGCCCATCACGACCAGCGTCTTGGTCACCAGCAGGCCGACGCCTGAGGTGCCGGCCTGACCGGTCTTGGGAATGGTCAGTCCCTTGAGCGCCGGGTGATTGCGAATGTTGTCCGGGGTGTCGCCATGGGGTACCTGAAACACGATCTCACCGCGATCCAGGTTGATGGCCGTGAGCATGCCGTACGGCGGTTTCACAATCGGGAGGCCCTGCACGGTCAGGCCGCCTTCGCCACCTCCACCTCCTGCTGGCGCCGGAGCGGCTGCGCCCGGTGCGGGAGGAGGAGCCGAGGGTGCCGCGGCTGATCCCCCTGGCAGATCGTCGCGCGTTCGTCGACCGCCGTCGGCCGCGCAGCAATCGCCGGGGCCGAAGACCTCCCGGAATGGGCGGCCGGCGACGCCTGACACGTAGCGGATATCGGAGAACCCCTGCGGGGGCGCGACGATCGATCGCGCCGAGACCGTGTTGCCTGTCGGCGCGTAGACGTTATGCAGCTCGGGATCGTACCCCACGCCGGGCCAGTTGGTCGCCGTGCCGGCGCCAATCGCGCCGAGCAGGCCCGTCGTGTTCCCGAGAATCGGCGGGACAAACGGCGACCGCTCCACCTTGTACCGCTTGAGCACCTCGAGCGCCTCGGCGCGAAGCTGCGGCGTGAAGTCGATCACGTCGTCGGGCACGCGCAGGAAGTTCCTCGCGTAGGCCGGCGGCTTGGAGGGCACCGGCTGCGTCGCCGATGTCTTCTCGCCAGGTACGTCCGATTGCGGCACGGGGCGTTCCTCGATGGGCCAGACGGGCTGGCCCGTGACGCGATCCAGGACATACAGGAACGCCTGCTTGCTGGCCTGCGCCAGGGCTTTCACCGGCTTGCCGTTCACCGTGATGTCGGCCAGCACCGGCGCGCAGCAGTTGTCGAAGTTCCACACCGGATGGTGCACGAGCTGATAGTGCCACTTCCGCTGGCCCGTCTTCAGATCGACCGCGACGACGCTCTCGGCGAACAAGTTGTTGCCGGGGCGATGCCCACCGAAGAAATCCGACGTCGGCGTTTCCACCGGCAGGTACGCCAGGCCGAGCTCCTCGTCCGCGCTGATCTGCGTCCAGACACCGGTGTTGCCGTTCACCGCCCACGAGTCGTTCTCCCAGGTCTCGGATCCGAACTCTCCAGGACGCGGGATCGTGTCGAAGCGCCACAGCATGCGCCCGGTGCGGACGTCGAACCCGCGCACGAGGCCTTTGGTGTTGTTGTGCGTATGGACGGTGGCCCCCTCCCGAAACGCGGATCCCACGAGCACCACGTCGCGGGCGACGACCGGAGTCGAGTGGACGCCGATCTCGCCCGACTCCAGATTGATCGGCTGCCTGTTGCCGTAGTAGGCGCCGTCTTTCAGGTCCACGACACCGTTCTTGCCGAACGACGTGATGACGGCACCGGTGTGGGCGTTGAGGGCGACCAGGCGGTATCCGGTGGTGATGTACAACACGCGATCGTCCCCCTTGCCGTCGGTCCAGTATTCGACGCCGCGCCCCGAGAGCTGCCGCGGCGCGACGGCGGCCCGCTTGCCCTCGCGCATACTGTGGGACCACATCAGCTCGCCCGTCCTGGCATCGAGCGCGATCACCGAGCGCCGTGTGCCTGCTGTCGTGTACAACACGCCCCTCACCATCAACGGCGTGCCTTCGAGCTTGAATTCAGGGAATGGACCGAGGTTGTCGGTTTTGAAGCGCCAGGCTACTTCCATCTTGTTGAAATTGGAGCCGTTGATTTGATCCAGCGGTGAGTACCGACTGCCCCTGATATCGGCGTTGTAGTGGGGCCACTCGCCGTTCTGCACGCTCGGCTGCCCGGAGGCCGCCGCCTGACCAGCCACCCGCGTCGCGGTCCACTGCGGGCCGGCCACGGCCAGACCCAGCACGATGACCACGGCCCCGGCCGATGCAAGCGGCTGGCGACGAGTTGTCTTCCTCATGGCTCCCTCCTGCGTTGCTGCCAGGACAGCTTACGCCCGAAACTTCAGAATGCAAGGGGCGACCGCTTTCTGCATTGATTCGAGCCGAGCCAGAGGGTATCGTCCTACAGTCTCGCCCCGCGTCTCCGGAACAGGAGGTCTGGCATGGACAGGAAGCTGTGGTCCGCCGCGGTCCCCGCGATCGGCCTCGCCCTTTTCTTTCTGGCGTCGTTGACACGAACTGACGCGCTGCAGCAGGCCGGCGGCGCCGTTCGCATCGACCCCGACGACATCGGCGGCGTGGTGACCGGTCCGCGCGGCCCCGAGGCAGGCGTCTGGGTGATTGCGGAGACCTCCGGTCTTCCGACCAGGTTCGTGCGGATCGTGGTCACCGACGATGCCGGCCGGTTTCTGATTCCGGATCTGCCGAGAGCGACCTACAGCGTCTGGGTTCGCGGGTATGGGCTGGTCGACTCGGCGAAGATCGAGGCGGCGCCCGGCCGAACGGTGAATCTGACCGCCGTCCCCGCTCCCAGTCCGCGAGCGGCGGCCGAGTACTTCCCGGCGGGGTACTGGCTGTCCTTGATCAAGGTTCCGGAGAAGCACGAATTCCCCGGCACCGGCCCCGAGGGCAACGGCATCGCGCCGGGCATTCGGAACCAGGCTGAATGGGTCCGGAGTGTGAAGTCAGGGGGCTGCTGGGCGTGCCACCAGCTCGGCAACAAGGCCACCCGTGAAATCCCGAAGGCGCTCGGCACGTTCGCCTCGTCGGTTGCCGCCTGGGATCGGCGCATTCAGTCTGGCCAGGCGGGCAATGCGATGAGCGGCGGTTTGAACCAGCTGGGCCGCCAGCGTGCGCTGGCCATGTTCGCGGACTGGACCGATCGCATCGCGGCAGGGGAAGTACCGCCGACGCCTCCACGCCCCCAGGGCACCGAACGCAACGTCGTCATCACCCAGTGGGATTGGGCCGACCCCAAGGCCTATCTGCACGACGAGGCGTCGACCGATCGGCGCAACCCCCGGATCAATGCCAACGGCCCTATCTACGGCGCGCTCGAGCAGAGCGCGGACTACATGCCGGTCCTCGATCCCATCGAGCACAGGGCGAGCCAGGTGGCGCTGACGGTCCGCGATCCGAAGACGCCGCCGACCTCGCCGGCGATGCCCCAGCCCTCGCCATACTGGGACGATGAGGCGATCTGGACGAGCCGGAACAACGTGCACAACACGATGCTCGACGGGAGGGGTCGCGTGTGGCTCACCTCCGCAGTGCGTCCGGGCGACAACCCGGCGTTCTGCAAGGAAGGCTCTGCGCACGCATCGGCGAAGCTCTTTCCGGTGAACGGCGCCGGGCGCCACCTCGCCCTGTACGATCCCAAGACGAGGCAATTGACGCACATCAGCACTTGCTTCGGGACGCACCACCTGATGTTCGCCGAGGACGCCAACAACACCTTGTGGACGAGTGGGGGCGGGCCCGTGGTCGGCTGGCTGAACACGAAGATGTTCGACGAGACGCGCGACGAGGAGAAGTCGCAGGGCTGGACGGCACTGATCCTCGATACCAACGGCAACGGACGCCGCGACGCGTACGTCGAGCCCGACCAGCCGGTCGATCCGACCAAGGACAAGCGCCTGGGTAGCGGCTTCTATGCGGTGT
>CAZCEL010000025.1:0-20610 GCA_964497175.1 uncultured Bifidobacteriaceae bacterium | reverse complement strand
GACGACCACCAGCGCCGGAATGCGGAGACGCTCGTCGCGCAAGGGGCGGCGCCTGTTGCGTCCGACTGCAGCAGAATCTCCGCCGCCCCTTGCGCGACGAGCGTCTCCGCATTCCGGCGCTGGTGGTCGTCGGTCGCCGTCGGCAGCGGGATGAGCAGCGAGGCCTTCCCCGCCGCCGTCAACTCCGCCAACGTCGTGGCTCCGGCGCGACACACGATCAGGTCTGCCTCCCCGATCCGCTGCGCCATGTCGAAGAAGTACGGCTCCACCTGCGCCTCCAGCCCGCATCTGCGATAGGCAGAGCGAACCATCTCGACGTCCCGCTCCCCGGTCTGGTGAACGAGACGAAGACGGGGGCCGACGCCCGCCAACTCGGCCGCTGCCTCCACCATGGCCAGGTTGATGGCGTGCGCGCCCTGAGAACCGCCAAAGATTAGGACCCCGATTCCCGGCGCCGCTTCATCAGGCCTCACCCCCGGCGTCGTGCCACGTTCGGCGATGACCTCGCTTCTCACGGGATTGCCACTCAGAAATGCCTTCGCTCCGAAGAACGTGCGCGTGGATTCGAACGCCACGGCTGCCGCGCCGACAAGGGGCGCGAGCAGCCGGTTCGTCAGCCCGGGCACGGCGTTCTGCTCGATGACGAGCGTGGCCATTCGCCGCAGCGCGGCAACGAGCACCACCGGTCCAGAGCTGTACCCGCCGACGCCGATCACCAGGTGAGGCCGACGCAGCGACAGGATCCGCCACGCATCGATGAGACTCACCGGCACCAGCGCCGCGCCGCGCAGAGCGTCGAGCTTCGACTTCCCCTTGATGCCCCGGCTGCGGACCACGTCCAGGTGGAAGCCCTCGCGCGGCAACACACGCGCCTCGATGCCATGGCTGGTGCCGGCGAAGGTGATCGTCACGTCCTTCCGCCTCGAGATCAGCTCTCGTGCCACCGCAATGCCCGCGTACAGATGGCCGCCGGTTCCTCCACCTGCGATCACGATCCGCAACATCGGCGAGCCTTCTGCTCATGTGTCAGGCGACGCGTGCTGCGACACGTTGAGCAGCACACCCATGCCGAGCATGTTGATGAGCAGCGACGAGCCGCCAGCGCTGACAAAGGGCAGCGCAAGACCTTTGGTCGGCATCAGGCCAATCACGACGCTGATATTGACAAACGCCTGCACGGCCACCATCGTCGTCAGCCCAAGCGCCACGAGGGCCCCGAAGGTGTCCGGAGCCCTGACGGCAACGCGCAGGCCCCGCCAGGCCACGAGGACGAAGCACGCCAGCACCACGGTTGCGCCCAGAAGACCCGCTTCTTCCGAGATCACCGCGTAGATGAAGTCGGTGTGCGGCTCCGGAAGATAGAAGAGCTTCTGGACGCCGTCCATCAGGCCTCGGCCGCGGATTCCGCCGGTGCCGACGGCAATGAGCGACTGGATGATGTGGAAACCGTCGCCGAGCGGGTCGTCCCACGGGTTGAGAAAGGCCTGCCATCGGCGCCGGCGGTACTCCGTGCCGATGACGAGGAACATCACCAAGGGCAGCGAGGCCAGCAGCACGCCGAAGACGTACGCGTAATTGAGACCCGCGGCGAATACCATGACGCCGGCGATGAGCGCCAGCGACATCGCCGTGCCGAAATCGGGCTCGAGCAGGATGAGGCCGGCGAACAGCGCGACGGTCAGCGCGATCGGCAGAAGCGCATAGCCCAGCTCGTTGATGCGCTCCCTGCGACGCTCCAGCAAGCCCGCGATGAAGAAAATGACGCTCAGCTTTGCCAGCTCCGAGGGCTGAATGCCGAACCCGCCGATGAGCAGCCACCGTCGCGCGTTGTTCACCGGGGGCCTGAACAACACGACAACCAGGCAGATGGTAACGGCGGCGAACAGACTCCAGATGACGACCGGCTCCTTGTACAGCCGGTAGTCGACGCGCATGACGATCGCGAGTACGGCGATGCCGAGCGCGGCCCACATGAGCTGCCGAGCCAGGTAGAACTCGGGCTGGTGGTAGCGCTCCAGCGCCAGCACCGCAGAGGCGCTGTACACCATGACGATGCTGACGCCGACCAGCAGCACGGTCGTCAGGAACAGCACTCGATCGGACTTGAGTTTGCGCGCCATAACCGTCTATAAAGCTTCGATCGCCCGCCGCCGACATACTGTGAGCGGCCAGCCGTCGTCAGTCGGCCCCGGATGGAGGCACCGACTTCGCAGACCGGGGCAGCCTGCGTTCCCAGCAGCCAGCCCTTCACCGCAAGGACCGACTGACGACGGCTGGCCGCTCACAGCTCCTCGAGCGAACCGGACTCGCCCTCTTCCTCCCCGCGCCGCATGAGGCGCGCCACCTCCCGTCTGAACGCTCGACCACGATCCGCGTAGTCCTCGAACATGTCGAAGCTCGCACATGCCGGCGCGAGCAGGACGACGCCGTGAGGCTCCGCCAGCGCGAAGGCGGTGGTCACGGCCTGCCGCATGGACGCTGCGTGACGGACCTCGAGAGTGTCCTCGAGCGCCCGACGCACGAGCGGCGCCGCTTCTCCAATGGTGACGACTGCTCTTGCGCGCGCCCGAGCCGGTTCCCGCAGCCGTTCGAAGTCGCCTCCCTTGTACCGCCCTCCGATGATTGGCACCACGCCGGAGTCGAAGCTCTCGATGGCTCTTGCGGCCGCCTCGATGTTGGTGGCCTTCGAGTCGTTGACGAAGCGAACTCCTCCAATGGATGCCACGAGCTCCATCGCGTGATCGAGGCCTCGAAATGCCTCGACGGCAGCGGTCATCGCAGAGGGTGACGCGCCCAGGATGGCGCCCACCGTCGCCGCGGCCATGACGTCGTCCACCAGGTGCGGACCAATCAGATGGATGGCCGCCAGCGGGACGAGCGGCCGGAAGCGATCCGTGCTCAGCTCGCCGATCCACCCGTCCTGGATCGCCGTCCCCTCCTCGATGGGTGCCCGCCTGGCAAACGGACGCTGTCGGCCCAGTCCACGGGCCGCCATCTCCAGCACGGCCGGGTCGTCGGCATTCACGACCGCCCAATCCTCGGGCTGCTGATTCCGGAAAATCCTGGTCTTTGCCAGGCGATACGCCTCGATGGTTCCATGACGATCCAGATGGTCGGGCGAAAGATTCAGCAGCACCGCAATCCAGGGGTGGAACGTGTCGGTCTGCTCGAGCTGAAAGCTGCTCGTCTCGACGACGTGGATGGTGTCGGAGGTCGAGGACTCCACCTTGCCGCTGAGGGGGTCGCCGATGTTGCCACTCACCGAAACCTTGAAGCCCGCTTCTGCGAGCATCCGCCCGGCCAGCGACGTCGTCGTCGACTTTCCCTTGGTGCCGGTGATGGCGATCACACGGCCCCGGAGCCAGCGCGACGCCAGTTCCACCTCGCCGATGACGGGAACACCGGCTGCCCGGGCCGCGGCAACGACGGGTTGGTCTGCCCTCACGCCCGGACTCAGCACAACCAGGTCGGCGGACAGGAAGGTCTCCACGCGGTGGCCGCCCAGTTCCAGGCGGACGCCGCCTGCGCGGAGTCGTGCGCCGTCAGGAATCTCCCTCCGCACGTCGGAGAGGGTGACCACCGCGCGCCGCCGGACGAGCAGCTCGGCCGCGGCGACGCCACTGGTCGCACCGCCGGCCACCGTCACGCGCCTGCCTTCAACCAAGAACGCCACCGCTCCTCCGCTCGCCGGCTCTACCTCAGCTTCAGGGTCGTGAGACTGAACAACGCGAAGATGATGGCGACGATCACGAACCGAGTAATGATCTTGGGCTCGCTCCAGCCGATCAGTTCGAAGTGGTGATGGAGCGGCGCCATGCGAAACACCCTGCGCCCCGTCAGCTTGAACGAGGCGACCTGCACGATCACCGACAGCCCCTCGAGGACGAACACCCCGCCGACAACGACCAGCAGCAGCTCCTGCTTGATGAGAACCGCGACCGTTCCAAGCGCCGCACCAAGCGCCAGCGAACCGACGTCGCCCATGAAGATCTCCGCCGGGTACGAGTTGTACCAGAGAAATCCGAGCGAGGCGCCGACCAGCGCGCCGCAGAACACGGTCAACTCGGCCGACTGTGGAAAGTGCACGAGCAGCAGGTATTCGGCGAGCACCCGGTGGCCCGTCACATAGGCCAGCGCGGTGTACGCCGCCGCTGCAATCGTGAACGTGCTGATCGCCAGCCCGTCGAGCCCGTCGGTCAGGTTGACCCCGTTTGACGCAAAGACGAGCACGATGACCGCAAAGGCGACGTACATCGCGCCGAGGTCGGGAATGAGCCGCTTGAAGAACGGAAAGATGACCCGTGTGTTGTACTGTCCCTGCTGGTTCAGCACGAGCAGTGCGGCGCCGAACGCGAGCGCGGCGAGGATCTGGCACCCGAGCTTGTAACGGGGGAGCAGTCCGTGATGATCGCGCCGGACGATCTTCAGGTAGTCGTCGAGGAACCCTATCGCGGCAAACAGCACGGTCGTCACGACAGCGACCCAGACATGGGCGTTCGTCAGGTCGGCCCACAGCAGCGTGGGTACGATCGCCGCAGTCAGAATGAGCAGCCCTCCCATGGTCGGCGTGCCCGCTTTCGGGCGGTGCGTGGTCGGCCCCTCCTGCCTGATCACCTGGCCGATCTGGAACGCCCGCAGCCTGCCGATCAGCCACGGGCCAAGAGCGAGGCTGACGGCCAGAGCCGTCAGGCTGGCAGCCGCCGTTCGAAACGTGATGTACTGCGTCACGTTCAGTACGCTGAGCTCCGTGTGAAACGGATACAGCAGGTGATAGAGCATCGCGGTTAGAGGACACCTGAGTTGCTGCGCCTGCGGATCAGCGCCTCCCGCGCCACCGCCACATCGTCGAACGGCAGCGTGCGGCCGCCGATGACTTGATACTTTTCGTGACCCTTTCCCGCGATCAACACGACGTCGCCGGCGCGCGCCAGCTCCACCGCCGTGGCAATCGCCTCCCGCCGGTCGGCCGCTGTCAGGATGCCCCCCGTGCCGCCTCGAAGGTTGTTCGTGGTGATACCGCGCCGGATCTGGTCGATGATGTGCTGCGGATCCTCGCTGCGAGGATTGTCGGACGTGATCACGACGATATCGCTCAATCGCCCTGCCACGGCTCCCATCAGCGGCCGCTTCGTCCGGTCGCGATCGCCACCGCATCCGAACACCGTGATGAGCCGGCCCCGGGTCAGCGGACGCGCGGTCTCGAGCAGGTTCCGCAGCGCATCGTCAGTGTGAGCGTAGTCAACGATGACCGTCAGGTCGTCGTCTTGAAAGGACACGATCTGAAAGCGTCCGGGCACTGCGGCGAGCGCGGCGATGCCCCGCTCGATCGCGTCGAACGACAGGCCCAGCGCAGTCGCCACGGCTACTGCCGCGAGGATGTTGTACACGTTCGGACGGCCAACGAGCGGCGAGCGGACGTGAAGGGCTCCCCGCGGCGTGCGGATGTCGAACGCCAGCCCGTCCAGCGAGAATGACAACGGCCCTGGCGTCAGATCGGCGCGGCGATCGATCGCGTACGTGACGGGGCGGGCGGTGGTTTCGACGAGCGCGGGGGCCCTGGGATCGTCGAGGTTGACCAGGGCCGGGGCCCCTGGCGGCAGCATCTCGAACAGCCGCCGCTTGGCCCTGAAGTAGGCGTCCATGCTGCCGTGGAAATCGAGGTGATCGCGCGTGAGGTTGGTGAAGACGCCCGCCGCGAATCTGACGTGGTCGACTCGTGCAAGCGCCAGGGCGTGCGAGGACACCTCCATCGCACAGGCTCCGCAGCCCGCGTCGACCATCTCGCGCAGGAGCCGCTGGACATCGGGCGCCTCCGGAGTCGTTCGCACCGCCTCGCGTGCTACGGCGCCGATTCGGTAGGCGACCGTGCCGAGCAGCCCGCACCTGATGCCGGCCGCCTCGAACACAGACGCGATGAGGTGGGCCGTCGTCGTCTTGCCGTTCGTGCCCGTGATCCCGATCACCTGCATGGCCGCGCTCGGGTGCCGGTAGAAGCTGGAGGCGAGCAGCGCGAGCGAAGCCCGCGCGTCCTGCACCCGCGTCCATGCGCCGGCGAGGGCGGGGGCGGGACGCTCGGACACCACGACAATCGCGCCACGGGCCAACGCATCGGCCGCGAACGCGGCGCCGTCGGCATGCTGGCCCTTGACGGCCACAAAGACATGACCGGGCTCGACGTTTCGCGAGTCGTACGCGATACCGGTCACGCTCGCCGCAGCCTGGGGGCTCGGCACCTCACCGGGCCAGAGGTGTCCGTGCTCATGCAGCAATCGACCGAGCTCGGCCCACGTCATGGCTGGTCCGACCCCGCCAGGCGGCCCGGCTCGCGCGCAAGGAGCAGCCGGCCCACTGTGGATTCTTCGATCCGCGTGCCGGGCGGCGGATGCTGCGACACCACGAGACCATTCCCCGACAGGTGCGGCAGCAGACCGAGCTTGACCAGCTCGCGCGACGCCTGTCTGGCGGTCATGCCGCGAAGGTCGGGGACCGTTCCGCTCGGACTCCTCGCCATCAGGCTCACTACCGGCAGCTCCGCTCCGATGGAGGCGGCTCCGGGGGAGGACGGGCCCACGGGTGCTTCGTCGCCGCCGCGGGCTACCAATACGGGCGGCGGTGCGCCGATCGACGCCTGCACACCGAAATGTCTCAGCGCCGCTTCGCCGATGCGTTTGAACACAGGGGCGGACACGACGCCGCCGCTGCTCACGCCCGAACGCGGTGCGTCGATGACAACGATGATCGCGACGACCGGATTGCGGGAGGGCAGGAACCCGACAAACGACACGTTGTTCTCGGACGCCGAGTAGCGGCCGCCGACGAGCTTGGACGCGGTGCCGGTCTTGCCTGCGATGCCGTAGCCCGGGATCTGTGCGAGCTTCGCCGTGCCGCGCTCGACAACCTCCTCCATGATGCTCGTCAGAACCGACGCGGTGTCCGCGCTGATCGCGCGGCGCACCATCCGGGGTCTGACCGCGTAGCGCGACCGACCGCGGTAGACGGCCCGAACGACGCGCGGCTCGACGAGCTCGCCGCCGTTGGCCACCGCGCTGACCGCCGCCACCATCTGCAGAGGCGTTACCGCCACCTGGTACCCCATTGCGACCGATGCCAGCGCCCGCTCGGTCCACTTGTCCGGGCTCCAGACGATTCCGGGGCTCTCACCGGGAAAGTCCGGCGACACGGGACGTCCAAAACCGAAGAGCGACACGTACTTGCTCAGGCGATCGGTTCCGACCCGCAGCCCGATCTTGATCGCGCCGACGTTGCTCGATTTGACAATCACGTCGGTGAAAGACAGCACGCCGTAGTTGTGGCCCTGATACTCGTCGATCGTGCTGTCGCCGATGCGGATCACGCCCGGGCTGGTATCGATCCATGACTCGATCGGCATCACCTTCTCTTCGATCGCCGCCGACGCCGTCACGATCTTGAAGGTCGACCCTGGCTCGTAGAGATCCTGCACCGCGCGGTTGCGCCGCGACACGCCCGGAAAGGTTCCGTACACGTTCGGGTTGAACGCGGGTTCGTTCGCCATGGCCAGAATCTCGCCCGTGCGTGGATCCATCGCGACGACGCTGCCGCCTTCGGCGCGGTTCCTGAGAACCGCGGCGCGCAGCTCGCGCTCGGCAACATGCTGCAGGTACCGATCGATGGTGAGCTCGATCGTCGCACCCGAGGTTGGCGGTCGTTCGATCCTGTTGAACGCGTGGCGACGCCCGTCGGTGTGCACGAGCACCTTGCCGTCCGTGCCGCGGATCTGGGAGTCGTACGCGGACTCCAGACCATCAAGGCCGACGTTGTCGATGCCGACATAGCCCATCAGGTGCGCGGCCAGCTCCTTGTTGGGGTACCACCGCCGGCTTTCCTTGATGAAACCGATTCCCTTCAGGCCGATCGCCGCCACACGGGCGGCGACGTCAGGTGCGACTCGGCGCCGGATGTACGCAAACTCGCGCGCCTGGCCGAGTCGTTCGACCAGCGCCTGTCGTTCCCGTGGACCGCAGTCGCCGAGGGCCTTGCAGAGATCGGCGACTGCCGCGGCCTCGTCGCCGATTTCCGACGGATCGGCGACGATGGTGTCGGCGTCGACGCTTGTCGCGAGCAGGCGGCCGTCGCGGTCGAGAATATCGCCTCGCCTGGCAGGCACGGGCCTGGTTCGGAAGTGCTGTCGAGCGGCCCGGGCCTCGAGATCCGATCGCTGATATACCTGGAGGTAGATGAGCCGGGCCTCGATCCCGGCCACCCAGCAGCCGGCCAGGAGCGCGGCGATCAGCACGCGCCGCTTGAGGACCGCCCTCCAGTCGGCGAGTCTGGCGCGGCCGTGTCGCGCGTCGCGGTGCCGGCGCCACATGGCGCGACGCAGTCTGGCAATCACCGCCGTGCGACTACCGTCCCGGCCGGCGGGTCCGCCGGCAGCACCCGCTCGATGACAATGGCATCATCGCTGGAAGGCTCGACCAGCCGGAGCCGTCCGGTCGCGATCGCCTCGATTCGTCCGGGCGCTCGCAGCGTCTCGATCTCGAGGCGGAGGCGGCCGGCGGTTTCCTCCTCCGCTGCACGTTCGCGCTCCATCTGCTCCAGCTGATACCCGTGACGCAGCAGCTCGAAGTGCTGCGAGGCGGAAAACAGCATGGCAGAGACGAGCACGGCCGTGACACCGACCGACTTCCACAGGTCGCGCTGGCGCTGCTCGTCGACTTCCCGCACGATCGGGTTGTTCCGAACGTCCTTCTTGATGGCGTATTCAAAGGCTTCAGCCATGGCAGGGCCTCGAGTCAGACGACCCGTTCGGCAGCGCGCAGCTTGGCGCTCCGCGATCGCGGGTTCCGCTTCCGCTCCTCATCGCTCGCTACAACCGGCTTCTTCGTGAGCACGTTCAGCACTCGGTCTCCCCTCCGCTCGAGCGCGCGCAGCGTGTGCTTCACGATGCGATCCTCGAGAGAATGAAAGCTGACAACCACGAGCCTCGCGCCTTTTCGGAGCCAGCCCGCGGTCGATTCGAGGAACGCGTCGAGGCCCTCGAGCTCTCTATTCACCCAGATGCGCAGGGCCTGAAACGTCCGTGTGGCGGGGTCAATGCGCGAGGCACCGCCACGGCCGACCGCCCGTCTCACGATGGACGCGAGGCGGAGAGTCGTAACGACCGGCTCGTCCGTGCGCGCCGCGACGATGGCGCGGGCGATCCGGCGAGAGTGCCTCTCTTCTCCGAACCGGTAGATGACATCGGCAAGGTCATGCTCCGAGGCGGCTGCCACCAGGTCGGCCGCTGACGGGCCACCGCTCGGGTCCATCCGCATGTCCAGCGGCTCGTCGCGCCGAAAGCTGAAGCCGCGGCCGGGCGACTCGAGCTGCAGCGACGAAACCCCGAGATCGGCGAGCGCGCCGTCGATCTGTCCCTCACCCCGGCGTCTCAACACGTCATCCAGTGTCCGGTAGTCGGCGTGCACGAGATCGACTCGATCGGCCCACGGCCGGAGCGCGATCGTCGCTGTCGCGAGAGCGTCGGCGTCGCGGTCCAAGCCGATCACTCGGGATGCTCCTGCCTCGATCAGGGCACGGGCGTGGCCGCCGAGACCGACGGTGCAGTCCACGTACAGGCCTCCGCGCTCGGGTCGCAGGAACCGCAACACCTCGGCCACGAGCACCGGCTGATGCGCGATCAAATCCCGAACTCCGAGAGCGCCCGGGCGTCATCGTCGGTGTAGGGCTCGCGCTGCAGCTTCGCGAGGAACCGATCGTGATTCCAGACATCGAGGCAGTTGAACTGGCCGAGCACATCGACATCACCGGTCATCGTCGCGCTCTCGCGAAGACGGACCGGAATCAGCAGACGACCCTGAAGGTCGAGCTCGCTCACCTGTCCGAAATAATTGACGCGGTCCAGGAACCGGACTCGTGAGGGATGGACCGACGGCATCGCGCCGAGCTTCTGCTCGAGATCGAGCCACACGGGCATCGGGTAGATGCGAACGTACTCGCCGGTCAGACTCGTGACGTAGAGTTCGCGCCCGTACTTGCCTTCGAGAAGCGAGCGGAACGCGTTGGGAACCTTGAGCCGGCCCTTGTCATCGATCCGCGCGGGCGAGTTGCCCTTAAACACCAGCTAATACTCCATCTGTAACCACAATTTTCCACCGCGATAGTAGGTGACCGTTCCGGGGATGTCAACCGCAAAAGGCAATGTTTCAGCGACTTAGATCGAGATTCAAGTGTGAGATGTCATCTTTGGTCATAAGACCGATACGTGGCTGTGGCGCGACATTACATCACTGCACGTCCTGGCTCAGCCGGGTCTCGATCCAGCCGCCACGCTCCTCGACCCAGTTGTTGTCGAGATCCTCGACGCCCCCACGACTGGGGCCGTGTCGATGCGATGGTCAGACAGATCGGGTACGATGACGGGTTTGCCATGCTTCGAGCTGCCCTCATTGGCCTGCCGTCGAGCGGCAAGTCGACGCTATTCGAGCTGATGACAAGTGCGAGGGAGCCCGCGCACGTCCACGGCTCGCACGCCAGGGGAGAAACCTTCGTCGGCGTTTCCAGGGTTCCCGACGAGCGGCTCGATCGGCTGACGGTCATGTACAAGCCGCGCAAGCGAGTGCCGGCGACCGTCGAGTTCTCCGACCTCGTTGCGGCAGGGCGGCCGGGCGCGCTGGCGCTGGTCGATGTGGCGGCTTACAGGAACGCGGACGCGCTTGTGCATGTGCTGCGCGCGTTCCGCGACCCTGCAGTCCCGCATCCGTCAGGATCGATCGACCCGGCACGCGACGCGCGGGCGATGGAGGACGAGCTGATTCTCGTGGATCTGGGTGTTGCCGAACGGCGTCTGGAACGCCTGGAGAAGGATCTGAAGAAAGCTCGCACGCCGGATCTTGTCCGCGAACGGGACGTGCTGGCGCTCTGCCGCACGGCGCTCGAGGACGGGCGACCGCTGCGCGCAGCCAGCCTCGAGGGCGACGACCTCAAACGTTTGCGGGGCTTCCAGTTCCTGAGCGCCAAGCCCGTATTGCTCGTGCTCAATCTCGATGAGGCCGAGCTGGAGGGAGGGGCGGCGGCGACGCGAATCGCCCAGGCGGCCGATCGGGCGGGCCTATCGTCCATGCTGACTGGTGCGGCGACGCGGGCGGTGGCGATCTGCGCGAAAATCGAGCTGGAGATCGCGGCGCTCGAGCCTGCCGACGCCGCCGCGTTTCTCTTGGAGCTCGGGTTGAGCGAATCCGGGCTCGACCGGGTGATTCGCGCCAGCTACGATCTGCTCGGGTATATTTCATTCTTCACGGTGGGCGATGACGAGTGTCGGGCCTGGTCGATTCCCCGGGGCATGACGGCGCAGCTGGCGGCCGCGGAGATTCACAGCGACATCGCACGAGGCTTCATCAGGGCCGAGATCGTCACCTACGACGCTCTCGTCGCTCGGGGATCGATGGCCGCATGCCGCGAGCACGGCGAGGTGCGTCTCGAGGGCAAGGAGTACCTCGTTCAGGATGGCGACATCATCAACTTCCGTTTTGCCACGTGAGCCGAGCGACGCCGGGACCGCGGAGCGGCAGGACACCGGCCTGGCGGCTCGCTCGCTCCCCGCTCTCACATCGGTCATCATTCCCGCGCTGAACGAGGCGGCGACGATTCGCCAGGTCGTGAGCGACCTGCGCGCCGCGGCCCCGTGGCACGAGATCCTCGTCATAGACGACGGGTCCTCCGACGGCACGGGCGAGCAGGCAGCCGGAGCCGGCGCGCGCGTGGTACGGCATCCGTACAACAAGGGCAACGGCGCCGCGGTCAAGACGGGCATCCGGGAATCGTCCGGCACCTACGTCCTGATTCTGGACGCCGACGGCCAGCATGCGCCGGACGAAGCGCTCAGGCTGGTCTCACTGGTCACCGACTACGATCTGGTGGTCGGAGCGCGCTCGCCCTCGTCGCAGGCGACCTGGACACGTCGTGCTGGCAACAGCGTGCTCAACAGGGTCGCGGGTTATCTTGCCGAGCGACCCATTCCCGATCTGACCTCCGGATTTCGGGCCGCAAGACGCGCGCGTCTTCTGGAGTTTCTCCATCTGCTGCCCAACGGCTTTTCGACGCCGACAACGACGACACTGGCGTTCATCAGGGCAGGGTACAGCGTCACGTTCGAGCCGGTCCACGCGAGACGGCGCCAGGGAATCTCGAAGCTCAAGGTTGGAACCGACGGCCTGCGCTTCGTTCTCATCCTTCTCAAGGTCATGACCATCTTCAGCCCGCTGCGGGTCTTCCTGCCGGTGAGCGCGGCCGCGTTCCTCATGGGCGCATCCTACGCCGTCTGGACGATCGTGACCGAGCTGCACGTGACCAACTCGTCGGTGCTGCTGATCGTGCTGAGCGTCATCACCTTTCTCATCGGGCTGGTCTCCGAGCAGATCGCGTCGTTGCGGTTCGAGGATCGCCGCCCGTGATCGGCTCGGCGCTCGTGATTGTGCCGACCTACAACGAGCGCGACAATCTGGGCCAGCTTGCCTCGGGGCTGATGGCGCACGGCAACGTTCGCCTCCTCATCGTGGACGATCACTCCCCTGACGGAACGGGCGAGCTGGCCGACGAGCTGGCGCGCGCACATCAGGGACGCATCGACGTGCTGCACCGAACCGGACGCCGCGGATTCGGACGCTCCTACGTCGACGGCATCAAGAAGGCTCTCACCCAACACGCCGATGTCCTGTGCCAGATGGACGCCGACCTCTCCCACGATCCCGGCCAGCTGCCCGCCCTGATCGACGCCACCCACCGGGCCGATGTCGTGATTGGCTCGCGGTACGTCGCTGGCGGCGCAGTGGTCAACTGGCCGTGGCGTCGCCGTGTGCTGAGCCGCGCGGCGAACGTCTACGTTCGAGCGATCACGGGCATGTCCGCCCGCGATTGCACCTCGGGCTATCGCTGCTGGCGCAGGGCGGCGCTCGCCGCGCTGCCCATCGAAGGTTTTCGGTCCGACGGTTATTCCTTCCTTGTCGAGATGTTGTTTGTGGCGACCCGGCTGGGCTGCCGCATCGCGGAGGTGCCGATCACCTTCGTCGAGCGCCGGCTGGGCGAATCCAAGGTGTCTACAGGCGTGCTCGTCGAGTCGGCCTTCACACCGTGGCGGCTCGCCGCGACCAGACACGCCGCCGGACAGACCTCGCACCCGTCAGGACGCTGACCCTCGGGCCTGGGCGTTTCGTGCTATGGTCCTCCCGCGCATGAGCACGAGCTCCGCCTACCGGGAGTTCTACGGCGGCCGACGCGTGATGATCACAGGGGGTCTCGGCTTCATCGGCAGCAACCTCGCCCGGCAACTCGTCGATCTCGGGGCAGACGTATTGCTCGTCGATTCGCTGATCCCCGGGCATGGCGGCAATCTCTTCAACATCCACGGCATCGACGACCGCCTTCACGTCAATATCGCGGACGTCCGACAGCAGAGCACGATGAACTATCTGGTCGGCGGCTGCGAGGTGATTTTCAACCTGGCCGGGCAGGTCAGCCATATCGACAGCATGAAGGATCCCTACGGCGACCTGGACATCAACTGTCGCAGCCAGCTGACCATCCTCGAGGCATGCCGTTACAACAACCCGGCCACCAAAGTCGTGTTCGCCGGCACGCGCCAGATCTACGGACGCCCCGATTCACTGCCCGTCAGCGAGAGTCATCTGGTCCGGCCGACCGACGTCAACGGCATCAACAAGGCCGCCGGCGAGTACTACCATCTGGTCTACAACAACGTCTTTCACGTGCGCGCCTGCTCACTCCGCCTCACCAACGTCTACGGGCCCAGGCAGCTCATCCGTCATAACCGCCAGGGCTTCATCGGGTGGTTCATCCGCCTCGCGGTCGAAGACGCGACGATTCCCATCTACGGCGACGGCTCACAGCTCCGGGACTTCGTCTACGTAGACGATGCGGCCGACGCCTTTCTCAGGGCGGGCGCCAGCGACGCCTGCAACGGCGAGGTGTTCAACGTCGGCGGCCCCGGGCCGGTCAGCCATCGGGAGCTCGCCACGCTGCTCATCGAGCTCGCGGGAGGAGGCCGCATGGAGCATGTGGATTGGCCCGCCGAGAAGAAAGCAATCGACATCGGGGACTTCTATGCCGATTCGTCGAAGTTCGCTGCGGTCACGGGCTGGCGGCCGTCAGTCGGGCTCCGGGAGGGCCTCTGCCGGACAATTACGTTCTACCGTGAACACTTCGATCGCTACGTGGACCACCCCGTCCCTGCAGAACGCGTGTGACGCGCCTCTCAGTCCCTTTCAGCCCGCTGACTCCGCGGGAAGATATGACGGACATCCGCGCCGCGATCGCTCGCGTCCTGTCCTCGGGGCGTTTCATCCTTGGTCCGGAGGTCGAGGCATTCGAGCACGAGTTCGCCGCCGCGGCCGGGGCCGACTGCGCCGTCGGGGTTGGCTCCGGGACCGACGCGCTGGCTCTCATTCTGCGGGCGCTCGGCATCGGGCCCGGCGACGAAGTGATCACCACGCCGCTCTCGGCGGCCTATACGGCGCTGGCCGTGCTGATGGCCGGCGCGCGGCCGGTGTTCGCCGACGTGGATAAGGAGCGCCTGACGCTCGATCCGGGTCAGATCGCGCCGGCGGTGACACCTCGGACGAGGGCCGTCATGCCTGTTCACCTGTACGGGCAGCCGGCCGACATGGAGGCCATCCGGGACATCGCCTCGCGCCACAATCTGGCCGTGATCGAGGACTGTTGCCAGGCTCACCTGGCGACCTCCGGTGGTCGTCCCGTCGGCACCCTGGGTGTGGCGGGTGCGTTCAGCTTCTACCCGACCAAGAACCTCGGGGCACTCGGCGATGGTGGAGCGGTCGTCACCAACGACCGGTCACTCGCCAGCCGGATCAGACGCCTGCGGAGCGGCGGCCAAAGCGACACGTACCGGCACGACGAAGCGGGGGTCAATTCACGGCTCGACGAACTGCAGGCCGCCGTGCTTCGGGCGAGACTGCCGTTCCTGAAGCCGTGGACGGCCATCCGCCGCAGGCTGGCGGGCCTCTATCGTCAGGAACTCGGAACGGCCTCCGTCAGGACGCTGAGCGAGCTCGATCAGGGTCACGTCTACCATCTCTTCGTCGTTCGTTCGGCAAGACGCGCCGACCTGCAGCGGCACCTGACCCGAGAGGGAGTGGAGACGCTGGTGCACTATCCCGTGCCCGTTTCGCAGCAGAAGGCCCTGCGCGAGGCCCAACCGGCGCCTTGCCCCAACGCTGAGGCGGCATGCGAAGAGGTGCTGTCGCTGCCGCTGCGCCCATCGTTGACTCCAGCACACGTCCGGCAGATCGCCGCCGCGGTGTGCGCATTCGACACGAGGGACTGAACGTGCGTGCACTGATCACAGGAGGCGCCGGTTTCATCGGGTCGCACCTCGGGGAGGCCCTGCTCGAACGTGGACATCGCGTGGTGGTGCTCGACAACCTGTCGACCGGATCGATCGCCAACATCGCCCACCTCAAGGGCCGCGGGGGCTTCGAGTACCACATCGATTCGGTGGAGAACGAACCGCTGCTGGCCGAGCTCCTCGATCCGTGCGACGTCGTATTCCACTTCGCGGCCGCCGTCGGCGTCCGGCTGATCGTGGAGCGGCCGGTGCATACCATCGAAACCAACGTGCACGGCACCGAGGTCGTCCTCAAGCATGCCAACAAGAAAAACAAGCTCGTGGTCATCGCGTCCACGTCCGAGGTGTACGGGAAGAGCACCGACGTACCCTTCCGGGAAGACTCCGATCTGGTCATGGGGCCGACGCCGAAGCATCGGTGGGCCTACGCCTGCAGCAAGGCCATCGACGAGTTCCTCGCCCTCGCGTACTGGAAGGAACGGAAGCTGCCCGTCATCATCGTGCGTTTCTTCAACACCGTCGGTCCGCGCCAGACCGGTCAATACGGCATGGTGATTCCCAATTTCGTCCGCCAGGCCCTCGCCGGGGAGCCGATCTCGGTGTTTGGTGACGGCACGCAGGCGCGCGCGTTCACCCACGTCGCCGATGTCGTCCAGGCGCTCATCGCCCTGGTCGCGGAACCGTCCGCCATCGGTCAGGTGGTCAACATTGGAACAGCCGAGGAAATCACCATCCGCGGTCTTGCTGAGCGGATCAGAACCCTCACGGGATCGAGTTCTCCCATCAAGCTGGTTCCCTACGACGAGGCCTACGAGTCGGGGTTCGAAGACATGCCACGACGCCTCCCGGATTTGAGCAAGATCACCGCGATGATCGGGTACAAGCCGGTGCGCTCGCTCGACGACATCCTGACCGACGTCATCGAGCATTTTCGAGGGCAGTGATCGATCTTTTCCGGCGCTCAGGCCTGACGAGAAGCGCGCGGGTTCATCGCGAGCACGGCGTCGACCGGGAACGCCCGGGATGGGCGTATACTGCGGTCATGCCAGGGACGACATTTGGTGTGACATTGGCTGTCTGTCTGGCCGCCGCGGCCCCGACATGGGCCCAACTGCGGCTGACGATGGGCGACGGGTATGTGACGCTGTCAGCAAGGGACGTGACCATCAGCCAGATCCTGGCCGAATGGGCCAAGGTGGGACAGACGAGCATCGTGAACGGAGATCGCGTGCCGGGCGGGCCGGTGACGCTCGAGCTCGCCAACCTCCCTGAAGCACAGGCCCTTGACGTCATCCTGCGCTCGGCCAGTGGCTACCTGGCCGCCCCGCGAACGATACCGGTTCCCTCGCTGTCGCGATACGACCGGATCCTTGTGCTGCCGACGAGCAGCCCCTCCCGTGCGACGACCCCGCCGCCGGCCAGCGCCTCACGGGTTCCACAGGCGGTCCCGCCCGCGTTTCAGCAGCGTATCGCCCCCGACGACCAGGACGATGCGCCTGTACCGGGAGGGCAGGAAGGCCCCCGCCGCGATCCAGCGTTCACGGCGTTCCCGCAGCCGCTCGCGCAGCCGGCCGGCCGGCCTGGTCCGGCCCAGAGCACGACGCCGACCTCGTACCCGACGCCGACCGCGCCGGTTGGAGTGCCGGTTCCTGGGATGATCGTGCAACCGCCACAGCCGCCGCCGGGTTCGCCAGCGCAGCTCATCTTCCCGCAGACTCCGCAGCCTCGCTGATGCCGCTCGTCGACGAGGTCAGCGCCGCGCTCGCCGATGCCATGCGGCGTCAGGATCGAGTGCGGCTCGGGGCGCTGCGGATGCTGAAGGCCGCGCTGGTCAACCGGGCCGTCGAGAAATCACGCGATCTCGACGAGGCGGAAGACCGACAGGTGGTGAGCGCCCTGGTCAAGCAGCGCAGAGATTCTATCGAGCAGTTCACCCGAGGCGGGCGGCCCGACCTTGCCGAAAAGGAAGCCGCCGAGATTGCGATCCTCGAGTCATATCTGCCACCTCCGGCAGGTCCTGAGCTGGTGGACCGTGCGGTCGTGGAAGCCATCGCGGAAACCGGTGCGAGCTCACCCAAGGACCTCGGTCGTGTCATGAAAGCGGTCATAGCCAGACTGGCCGGGCAGACGGTGGACGCAAGATCGATCCACGAGCTCGTCCGGAAGAAGCTCGGCGGCTGATCCTCGAGCCGCATGACGGGCGCGGACGGTGCGGGCCTTGCGCGTTCGGCGGGGCTCTCCGGCATGGCAACCCTGGCCAGCCGTGTTCTCGGTCTGATCCGCGACCTGGTTCTTGCCACGCTCTTCGGCGCCGGACACGAAATGGACGCCTTCGTCGTCGCCTTCCGCGTTCCGAATCTCGTTCGAGATCTGTTTGCCGAAGGCGCCCTGAGCGCCGCCTTCGTCCCGACCTTCACACGCCGCCTTGCCTGCGCTGGCAAGACTGAAGCCTGGCGCCTGGGGAACAACCTGCTGAACGCCCTGGTCGTCGTGACCCTGACGGTGGTCGCCGCGGGATTCCTCTTCGCGAAGCCGTTGGTCACGCTCTATGCCGGCCAGTTTCAGGACGTCCCAGGCAAGATCGAGCTGACGATCGATCTGGCGAGGGTCATGCTGCCGTTTCTCACGCTGGCGGCGGTCGCGGCGGCGCTCATGGGCATGCTCAACTCGCTGCACCACTACTTCGTGCCGGCGCTCGCACCGTCGATGTTCAACGTCGCCACCATCGCCTGTGCCATCGGGCTCGTACCCGTGATGCCGGCGCTCGGCCTTCCGCCAATCCTGGCGGTCGCGATCGGAGCTCTCGTCGGCGGTGTCGGACAGATCGCCGTGCAGTGGCCGTCGCTTCGGCGGGAAGGGTTCCGCTATCGGGCGACCCTCGATTTCCGTGACCGCTCGCTCCTTCCCGTCCTTCTTCTGATGGGACCGGGCACGCTGGGACTGGCGGCGACCCAACTGAATCTGTTCGTCACGACGTTTCTGGCGACCGGTCAGGGAGAGGGAGCCGTCTCGTGGCTTCAGTACGCGTTCCGACTGATGTACCTGCCCCTGGGGCTCTTCGGCGTCTCCATCGCGACGGCGCTGCTGCCGGCGGCGGCCCGCCACGCCGCCGCGAACAGCGACAGGGACGTGCGCAGCACCGTCGCCGACGGCCTCTCGCTGATGCTGGCCGTGAACGTGCCGGCCACGTTCGGTCTGCTCGTGCTGGCGCCCGACATCGTCGGTCTGCTCTTCGAGCACGGGCGTTTCCTGCCCGGCGACACGCTGGCCACGGCCGCAGCCGTTCGCTGTTACGCGGTGGGCCTCATCGGGTACTCGGCCACGCGAATCGCTTCGCCCGTGTTCTATGCGCTCGGCAGCAGTCGCACTCCGGCCCTCGTCAGCATGACTGCCGTCGTGATCAACATCGCGGCAAGCCTCGTCCTGATCGGGTGGCTGGCATTCCTGGGGCTCGCGCTGGCGACCTCCATGGCCGCGATTGCGGGCGGGGCACTGTCGGTGGCGCTGCTCGGTCGTCGTCTCGGAGGGCTCGACGTCCGCGCGCTCGTACTCTTCGGGCTCAAGGTGACGGCCGCGTCGGCCATCATGGCCGGGGTGGTCGCCGGGGCGGCCGCTGCGATTCGCGTGCCGCAGGGCGTCGCGCTCGAAGCTCTGCGGCTGCTGGCCGTGATCGGCATCGGGCTGTTCACGCTCTCTGTCGTCTCCAGGCGGCTGCGCATCGCACAATACTCGGAATCTCCTGACCGTGCTCCGCGGGCGCGCATCTGGTGTCCTACCCCGCTCATAGGTGGCGGCTGCTGCAGGTCGAGCGGACAGACCGGCCAGTCTCAGCGTGATACGATCGGTTCGCGGATCATGCGTCGGCCCTCCTCGTCCTACGGCGCCCAGTTCGCGTTCGGGCCCGGACCACTTTCTCCGGCGATCAAGGCACTCATCGTTGTCAACGTCCTGATGTTCCTGGCACAGCGGCTTGTGCCCGGCAACTGTCCGCCGTACGGGTGCATCACGTCCCTTCTCGGTCTCATGCCGGCCGAGGTGATCTGGCAGCTTCGCATCTGGCAGCTCGGCACGTACATGTTCCTGCACGGGGGAACCTTTCATATCCTGTTCAACATGCTGGCGCTCTGGATGTTCGGGACCGAGCTCGAGCGCATGTGGGGCACGCGACAGTTCCTCAAGTTCTACTTCGTCACCGGCGTGGGAGCGGCCCTGCTGACGGTTGCCTTCTCGCTCCTCCCCGCCGGCTTTGCCAGGGGCCTCCACTACTCGATCGTCGTCGGCGCCTCCGGCGCGATCTACGGCCTGCTGCTCGCTTGGGCCCTGTATTTTCCGGATCGGCCGATCTACATGTACTTCGTCTTCCCCGTCCGTGCGAGGACCTTCGTGCTGATCATGGGCGCGCTGGCCTTCTATTCGTCGGTCGCAGAGCGCGCCGGCGTCGCGAATGCCACGCATCTTGGCGGCCTGCTGGTGGCGTACCTGTTCCTCAACGGCTTCCGCGCGCGGCCGCTGGCGGAGCTGAAGTATCGCTACCTGAAGTGGAGGATGGGCAGGGTCCGGAAGCGGTTCGACGTGTACACGGGCGGGCGCGGCAAGCAGTGGGATCGCCACGTGCATTGACAGCCGATCATCGGGGGCCTCACGAACGGGGATCGCCGTTGGCCTGCTCGAGCCAGTCGGTCCGGACGGGACTGAACACGTCGAGCTCGAAGGTGTCTTCGAGCGCCTCGGCCTGGTGCTCGAGACCGGGCGGAATGTGCAGCACCTCGCCCTCCCGGACGGTGATTTCTTCTCCCGCGACGAGGAACTTCAACGCGCCCTGCAGCACGTAGGTCATCTGCTCGCTCTCGTGCGCATGCATCGGCACGAGGCAACCGCGTTTGACATACGTCTGCACCAGCATTTCGCGCGTGCCCGCGACGATCTTCCGCGACAGCATCTCGGTCACTTTCTCGAGAGCGATCTCATCCCACCGATGCAGGCGAACATTGGACGATCTCATCACGAGTGAGGATATCTCATCCAAACGGGATGCTATAAAATGGCAGCGATGAAAGGCACCGTCGTCAATGGCGATCGGCGAGCCGCGCCCGCCGAACCGGCCGCCGACGTGCCCCGTGAAGGCCTTTCGCGCGAGACGCTGCTCGACGTCTACCGCTGCATGGTGCGCTCGCGCAAGCTCGATGACAAGGAGATCCAGCTCAAGAATCAGAGCCAGGCGTTCTTCCAGATCAGCGGCGCCGGCCACGAGG